>SBGG01000084.1 GCA_006226685.1 Sphingomonadales bacterium | reverse complement strand
AACCAAACCCAAAAATGTAGTGGTAACACTCGCGCCGGTGCGTGCATGTCATTGAACAAAAATGCCTTTTCCAAAAGCACTGTTCAAGTTGGGCATGAAGGTGGGGACGAGTTCGGGCGGATCGTCGGGCATGTCGCCGTCTTTGTCGTTCGCCGTGGCGGCGTTGTTGATCGGCGGGAGCGCGGCGTCTTCCACTTGCAGGAAGCGCGATGCGGCGGCGGCTTGCAGCGCGGCGATGTCGAGGAACCACTCGAAGGCGCTGTCGGCGATGCTGCCGCTCTTGTCCGTGGCAACCTTTTTGTTCTTTTTCTTGCGGCCCGGTTCTGGTTGCAGGAAACGCGAGCCGCTTACTTTGCCGGTCTCGGCGGCGGTTCCGCCGCGCGCCCTTCCTGCCGTTGCCGCTCTGCCTCGCGGCGGTCTTGTTCGACCTGCGCGAGCAATCGCGCCGCGCGGGCTGAATCTTCCGCATAGCGGATACGCTCGCGCGCAAACCCCGCCTGCTGGTCGCGCCGCTGCTGGTCGTGGCGTTCTTTCAGTTCCGCGATGTGCTCGGCTCTGTCCTGCCGGAGCAATGTGCGCAGGTCGGTGCGCTCGATGGCCTGCCGCTCGTGCAGGTGTTTCCATGCGGTGTCGCGCTCAAGGCGCTTCTCCGCACCGCGCCCCGGATTGAGGCGGTTTTGCAGGACTTCGATATATCCCTCGATGCCGGACAATTTTCCATTGCGGATGAAGCGCTCGCGCTCGGCCTGCTGCTGGCGGCGCAGGCCGTCCATCTTTTCCCGCGCTTCAAGAGCGAGCACATGCCTGAGTTGGCGCAATTCGGCATGATGCCACTTGGCCAGTTTCTCGGCCTCGGCCTGTTCGCGCGCGGTCAAAGCTTCCGCGACGGCTGGCGCGAGTTCCGGCGTGCCGGAATCCTGCTCCTGTGCGTCCGGTATCTCGCCCTGCGCCTCCGGCACTGGCGTGAGATCTTCGACGGGCGGGCGCTGCATCTCGAATGCAGGCGGCTCTGTGTCTTTCTGCCGCTCACGCTGCTGGGCTTTGGCTTCGCGGGCGGTGGGGAGAGTATCGCGCTCAACATCCGCCATGAAGGCCCGCGTTTCGGCGGCCTTCATCTTGAGTTCGCGGCTCAGGCTGTAAACGCTGCCCTCCGGCCCGACGAGCACGAAGTCCTTGCTGTCGCCCCGCGCCAGCACATAGCCCGCATCTTCCACGGCGGCCTTGAACGCCATGCCGCTGTCACAGGATGATTTGAGCGCTGCGAGCTGCGCCCGCCGCTCTTGGGTGGAAAGGCCGCTGCGTTCGGCCTGCTGATGCTCCGCATGACTGACCTCCGCGCGCGGAAACTCCGGCTGCTTGGCGCGGTCGCGCTTCGCGTGTTTGCCCGGCACATGCTCATGACCGAACTCGCGTTCCAGTTTCAGACTGGCGCGCTCATGGGCGAGATAGTTGTTGCTATCCGAGCGCATGGTCATGGTTTGGAGGTCGGTGCGCGCCCAGACGATATGGATGTGCTGGCGGCCTTTCTTTTCGTGCAGGACGACGGCGCGGGGCTGGCCGTCCAGCCCGAGTTCCTGTTCCAGCACTTCCACAGCCCGCGCCCATTGCTGGGGCGTCATCTCATAGCGGGCGTCGGGGTCGATATTGACGTGATAAAGGCCCTTCTTGCCGCGCGTGCCCTCCGAGAGCGTCTGCCAGTCGCGGAAGGTCGCGGCCAGGTCATCGAGGCCGGAGTGCAGTTCCAGCACCTCCATGCGCTCGTTGGTGTCCGTGCGCTGAAGGTGGGCGGCAAGCTGGCGGGGTCCGGCGCGTGAGCCTCCTTTGATAATCATGCCGCTGCCTCACGGTTTGGGCGGCGGGATGAACTTGGACAATCCCGCAGGCGGGATGGCCTCCGGCGCTGCCGGTGCCGGTGCCGGGATTGGAGCCGGTGCGGATGCCGAGGCCAGCGGTGATGTCGCTGCTGGCGCGCGATCCGGCTCCTTGCCAAGCGCGTCATAGATGAGGCTGCGGATGTGCGCGAAGTCGGCCAGCGCTTCGCGCAGGTCCGGCAGGACGGTTTCCGGCTCGCCGCCTGTATGCAGGTAGCGGGCAATCTGGTTCAGATTGCTGCCGGTCTTGCCAAGGTGGCCGAGTATTTGACGCAGCGCAGCGCTGTCGGCAGGGATGCGCCGCTGCGCGCGGGGACCGGCTTCGCCGATGAGCGCCGCGCGAGCGAAGGCGGCGGCGGCCATACCCGCCCTGTCGGCGCGGGCGAGAAACGCCGACTTCTCGTCGGGCGTGACGCGGGCATAGATGGTGGCGGTACGTTGCCGCCGTTCCGACTTGCGCCGCCCGGAAGGGCTGTGCTCTGAGCCGCTATCGCTCAAGCGCATCTCCTTTCTGCCGGACGTATCCGGCTGCGGGGTCGAGGGGGTATCCCCCTCCGTCAGGGTGCAGGGGCATGAAAGCCGCCTGCGCGTCGTCCAGAGCGCGCAAGCTCTGGCCGTGGGTGCCGGGACGCGGAAGTCTCCGGCGAGTGGTCGAGGGGTGCGATAACCCCTATGCATGGCTCTTCCACACCCGCCATGCATGGTTCCAAGGACGACGTGCCTTGGTCGATGGGTTCCAAGGGAGCGCGATAGCTCCTTTGGTGGGCGCCGAGGGCAAGGCCCCGGTCATGGGTCGCAGGGAGCACGAAGGCTCCCCGCACGGGTGCAGGGGTGTGAAACCCCTTGCTCGGGAGGGATGCAACGGGAGGGCGAAGCGCCTTCCTTGCCAAGCCAGCGCCTTCAGGCGCGGGGTGTGGACGGTCAGTCCGCACATGGCTTGCACACTCTCCTAAGCCATAACTTAGGATAGCACGGGACGTGCTGGGGTGTGAGGTAGCGAGCGGTTGCGGCAAGGGCGGATATCGCCGCCTGCATACAATCGTATGCGACTCGCTCAGCGCGGGTTGAAGCGCAGCATAGCACGAAGGCGGGCGATGCGGCGATGCTTTCATCCCGCGCGGCCCTCTTCGCCGCCGCCCGTGGCGAGCACGTCGCGGGCCTCGTTGAGCATCTGCGCGAAACGGGCCGAGCCGCCCGTGTCAGGATGCACCTTCTGCATCAGCCGCTTCCATGCGGCCCGCACTTCGGCGGCGGTTGCGCCTTCCGAAAGGCCGAGAAGGTCGAGCGCTTCCGCGCGCGTCATTTTGCCGTTGGGTTTTGCGGCGCGCTGACGCGCGCCGCCGGACTGGCGGCCATTATGGCCGCCGTCCTGTTTGCCGCCCCGCACAAAATACGGGTTGTCGTCATAGGCTAAGGGCGGTTCCCAATAGAGATGCGGATAGGCGCTGGCGAGGGACGCGAAGGCGTCGGGGAGCCGCCAGTAATCCACGGGCCGGACATAGTGCGGACGGTCGGCGGGATTCAGGACAATCGCCACGTCACGGCCCAAGGCCAGCACCTCGTCGGGCATGAGCAGCGGGCGGCCTGTTTCACCGTAGTTGAGGTTTTCGCTATGCCCGCCGCCGCCGGGGCCGAAGTTCTGCCCCTCGCCATGGCCGACCGTCTGCACAGTCACTTTGCCCAAGGTTTCGGAGAGGTAGTTCGCGCTCTCAAGGTCGTTGACGTTGCAAAACCATTTGTAGGCGCAGTTCGAGAGGATGGTGCCCGCCGCCGCGCCGTAAAGGTCTTTGAGCTGGTCGAGGCCCTGCACGATGAGGGTGAAGTCGATGCCGTAGCCCGACATGGTGGCGATATCGCGGGGCAAATCCTCGATGCGCCCCAGCGCTGGAAACTCGTCCATCAATATCATGCAGCGATGCGGCGGACGCCCGCCCAGCGGATAGCGTTTGAAGGTGTGCATGGCCGCCGTGGTCATGAGCCGGAGCCATGTGCGCTGGGTGTCGATGCGGTCGGGCGGGATGACGAGATAGACCGTCACCGCCTCGCGGATGAGGCCCTGCATGTCGAAGGATGATTGGGCGGTCGCGGCCTTCACCTGCGGGTCGGAGAGGAACTTGGTCGCCTCCGACAGATTGGACATGATGCCGCTGTAAGTCTCTTGGGCAAGGTCGAGATACGGGCTGACCATCTCCCGTATCGCCCCACCGAAGGCGCTGCTGGCCGCCATCGGCACCAGAAACCTCTCCGTGAAATCCCTCCGGCTCAGGCTCACAATCTCCCGTGCGCGGGCGAGCGTCTTTTGCTCGCCCGGCTGGTCGGTGACCCACAAGAGCACGGCGGTCAGGACATTGGCGGCGCTGCCCTGCCAATAGCGGTCTTTGTCGCCGGGGGTTGTTGGACAGACCGCCGCAGCAAGCGCCTGCGCCACCGCGACGGCATTGGGGTCGTCGCGCACGAGAACATCCAGCGGATTGAAGGTCGCGGGCGCAAGGCCGCGCTCTTTGAACGTATCCGCCAGTTCGCCCCACGGGTTGATGATATGGACGGCGCTATTGAGGGTGCTGCGCCGGATACGCGCCGTGATGGCGGCGTTCTCGCCCTTGGGGTCGATGACGATCGCCGAGCCGCCATAGCGCAGGAGGGTCGGCACGATAACGCGGGTGCCCTTGCCCGTGCGGGTGCGCGCGACAATCAGCGTATGGTGTTCCGGCGTCGAGAGCACGGGCGCGCCCGCCTGCTGCTCGATGGGGATGGCTGAAAGCTCCGGCGCGCTGCTCTTGCCGAAAAACACGCCCCTGTGGCCGTCGTATGGGTCGGCGAGACTGCTCCGTACCTCTGCATAGCGGGCGGAGCCGTAGTTGTCGGACAGGGCGGGTTTTGGCTTCGGTTTGCGCCGTTTGTCCTTCACGAGCCAAATCAGCCCGACAACGCCCACGAGCACGGCCAGCGGGCCGAACAGGCTGGAAAATAGACTGCCGAGAAAGCCGATGCTGTCTCGGAACAGGCCCACGGCCATGTCCTTGCCAATCCCTGCAAGCGCAGTGACGTAGTTCCAAGGGGTCGGCTCTTTGGGCGGGTCGTATTGCGCCCGGAGCGCCGCCATGCGCGCGCGGGCGATGCTATCGGCGGCGCTGCTCAGCATGAGGTCTTGGCCCGTGCCGATGCCCTGCCATTTCCGGCGCAGGGCGGTTTCCGCTGCTTGCAGTTCAGCGGCGCGGCTGCGCCATGCCGCCGCGTCAATCTCGCCTGCCTTGCGGCGATACTCGCCCTGCGCAAGCTCCACGCGGATATCGGCCAGCAACGCCGCATCGCGGTCAAAGAGGCGTTGCTGCGCGGGCGGGAGCACCAGCCCGCGCGGCTCGCGGCCCTGCCGGAATATCGGGTTGTCCTTCTGCCAGCTTGGCGCGGCTTCTTGCGCGGCGGCGGACAAAGGCGACGCGGCAAGCGCCAACGATAAGGCGACGGCCCGTAAGGACTTCGTCGCCGCGCGCATCAGAACGGCCCTCCTTCAGCGGGCGGCGTCCCGTCCGCCCCGTCGCCGGTCGGCACCGCCAGTTCCGGCGTGCCTTCGGCGGCGCAGAGGGCATTCCAGAGTTCCGCATAATGCGGATGGCTCGTCGGGTCGGTTACGATGGTATGCAGCAGATTTTCGAGGTGATTGCTGACAAGCTGCGTCAGCAGGCGCGCTGGCGGTGCGGGATTCCGCCCGACTCGGGCCGAATCGAGTTTTTCGATGTGCGCGAGAAGCGCGAGCAATCCCGGTTGCACCTCCACCGTCACGGGCACGGCGTCGCTTGCATCGTTCATCGCGGCGGAAAGCACGTTTTCCAAGCTGCATACATCCGTATGCGCGGCGAAGCGGGATTTGAGGTGGGCGAGCTTCGGGTGCGGCGGCACATCGGGCGTATTGCCTGCGCCTTGTTCCCAAGCGCTGAGCGCTTCATCTGCGGTTGGTGCGCTTGGCTTGTCCTCCGGCATGATGCCCCCGTGAGTAAACATACGCCTGTATGTTTGTGCGGAGCGGAAACCCGTCTCGGCACATCTTCGCAATGTCCTGCCTCGTGGTCAGGCCATTGCAGATGTACTTGCGCACAAACGTCTTTCCCCTTCACAATCTAAAGAGACAGGGGGCGCGTCAAGCTTACCATACAGAGGCGCGCATGCGCAGATGCCTCTACGGCATCGTGCGGGTAGAGCGCCCCCGGATTGGGGGAGATGTGAAATGGCTTTCCTGCGGTACTGATTTCATCGTGGCGGACGTGATCCGCTGGCGCGAGCCGGTCTGGAAACCCCAGCCGCGCCATTCCAAGAAAAGGCCGGTCATCACCGGCCACCGCATCATCACGGGCCAAGTGGTCAAGATCGACCGGGGCGGCTGGGTGCATATCGAGGTGACGGCCTGCACGGTCGAGCCAGCGCCGCAATGGCTGCGCCCCCTCTATCCGCTCAAGCGCGGCGAAGCGATACGCCGCCAGCGCGGGAAAATCGGCCAAGGCAAGATAGACCGCATGGCGTGGAGCGACGAAACCGCCCGCGCCGCCATTGTCGGCTCACGCTTCGTGAAGGTGTGAAGCCGCGAGGGCGCAATAATAACACCGCGAGGGCGCGGCAATGCCGCGCCCCGCCGCAGGTCGGCCTACCACCACGAGTCATAGAATACGGTCTTGCCCTCGGCGATGGCCGCGCGGGCGGTGGCGATGAACATCAGGTCATCTTCGCTTTCGCTGCCGTCGGATTCACCGAAGAAGAAACCGCTGGTGGGCGGCAAATGCCCTGCGCGCACGTCCGCTTCCAGACGGTCGAGGTCCTCCGCCGTCAGGGCGAGTGTGATGCAGTTGAACGTATCCGCGCCGCCCTTCTCGAAGTAGAGGTTTTCCATCCAGCCGTGCAGGTTTGGATGCTTGCGCCAGTAGTGGATTTCAGCGGCATCTTCGACCTTGAAGCCGAAGGGCGTTGCCGGTTTCTCGCGGGTCACAAGTGCATACATATCCAGTCCCATTTTATTGCTCCTTTTGTTTGGTGTTGTTCGTCCCGAAGGACGCGGCACCTCGGAGCGGCGGGACCAAGCTGCTGCCGTCATGGGCAACACGGCCCGAAGGGGTGGTGCGGGCAGCCCATTGACGGCAAAGCGCCCGACGCCAGTAACGCGGCATGACTGAGGGCGGAACAACACCGCAGGAGCAAATGCGGACATGGATGTGCCGTTGTGCCGGAAGCCGGACACGGCTTACGCTTCGCAGGTTATGTAAAGCGTGTCTTTACAGGCAACGATCTGTCCGATAGGCTGAAAGCCGATTCAAGGGGCAATTCAACCGGATACCGCACATGCCAAATCAGGCCGATGTTCGGCTAAAGGAACCCGCCCATCCGGGCGGATTCGTAAAGCATGAAGTGCTGAAACCGCACGGCCTGTCCGTGACGGATGCCGCCGAAGTGCTCGGCGTCACACGGCCCGCGCTATCTGCGCTGCTCAACGAGCGGGCGCATCTGTCGCCGGAAATGGCGCTCCGGATCGAGAAGGCGTTTGGCGTCTCCATGGAGACGCTGATGCGAATGCAGAACAGCTACGACATCGCCCAAGCGCGCAAGCGGGCGGGAGACATCAAAGTCGAGCGATATTCAGGACTGAACACGAAGGGGCGGGCATGACGGAGCTGAGTTTCAAGGGCAAAGAGTTTGTCTACAACCATCATCTGGCGGTGCCCTTCCGTCCGCTCGTGCCCGACGAAAACAAAGGTATCGGCCCCGTCGCACTCGACGGCAATCTCGTCATTCACGGCGACAACCTGCATGCGTTGAAGGCGCTCTTGCCGCTTTACGCGGGCAAGGTGGACTGCATCTTCATCGACCCGCCGTACAACACCGGCAACGAGGGCTGGTGCTACAATGACAACGTAAATGCTCCAATGATCCGCGAATGGCTGGAATCCAATCCGGTAGGCATTGAAGACGGCCTGCGGCATGACAAGTGGTGCGCTATGATGTGGCCCCGCCTGCGAATGCTCCATGAGCTTTTGGCTGAAAATGGGAGCCTTTGGGTTACTATTGATGACAACGAAGATCATTTACTTCGTCAGATTTTGGACGAAGTCTTCGGGCGAGATGGGTATATAACTGAGATTGCTTGGCAGCATTCAGACAGCAGTAGCAATAATGTGACTCAGTTTTCGCAGGATTTTAACACGATATATGTTTACTCTAAGAACCAATATTGGCAACCAAATCACCTAGACGATCCTGAAAAAAGGAAGCATTTCAAGAATCCTGACAATGACCCAAAGGGTCCTTGGTATGATGGTGCGGATATTCAAAACCCTGCCATTCGACCGAATTTGCAGTTTGATGTTGAAGGGCCCAATGGAAATGTAATTAAGCACCCGCCAAATGGCTGGCGCTGGTCTAAAGAGACTATGGAAGAGAAGTTTGCGACAGGAGAATTGCGCTTTTCTGAAGATGGAAAGCGCGTGATTAGGCGAACGTATCTAAGAGATCAAAAGGGCCTTCCCCCATCTAGTCTTTGGGCAAATGTGTCGAAAACAGGCCACACGCGTGGTGCAAAAAATACTCTGAAGCACGTCTTTGGAAGTGATTATGCCTCCGATCTTTTCGCGACACCAAAGCCGGTTCCCCTCATAGAATATATCTTGGCACTAGCTACTGATGAAAATTCCATTGTTCTTGATAGCTTTGCCGGTTCTGGAACTACAGCCCATGCGGTACTTGAGGCTAACAAGAGAGACGGAGGTAATCGCCGTTTCATTCTCGTCGAAATGGAAGATTATGCTGACAAACTAACCGCAGAGCGGGTTCGTCGCGTAATCAAAGGCTATGACTTCAAGGGAACCCAACGAACCGAACTATTTCGGGAGCGGCTGAATTGGCGAAACGTCAGCGAATCTCAGGACTTAGTACATAAAGTGGAGGCTATCGAAAACCTGCACGGCCATGAATACGACCGTATCAAGAAGGAAGTGAAAGAAGGCGAATTGATCGTTACCGGCGAGAAGACGGTGGCAGAGCGCGCCGAAGGTCTTGACGGCACTTTCACCTATTGCACGCTCGGTGACCCCGTCGAGCTGGACAGGGTCCTCAGCGGCGAAACCCTGCCGCCCTATGCCGGTCTCGGCGCAGCCCTGTTTCACATGGCGACCAATCACGCGCTCGATCCCGCCGCCGTACGGGAGGATGACTTCTATCTCGGCGCGACAGAAGGCCAACACGTCTGGCTTATCTACAAGCCCGATCTCGACTGGCTGAAGTCGCCTGAGGCCGCGCTGACGCTGGCGCGCGCCAAGGCGTTCGCCGCGTCCGATCCGGGAAAGCGGCACCTCGTCTTCGCTCCGGCGCGCTTCGTGAGCCAGAAGATGCTGGCGGAACATAACGTCCCTGTGGAGTTTGTTCCGCTGCCCTTCGCGCTCTACCGGATAGATCGGAGCTGATGCATGTATCGGCAGCTCGACTATCAGGACCGCGTCCTCTCGACGCTTGACGCCTATCTTGACCTTTTGAAGGAAAAGAAAGTGCGCGCGGATAAGGTGGTGGCGCTTGCGGCGCAAGACCCCGACCTCGGCCTCGCCATACCGGACTTCGCCAAAGAGGCTTGGGAAGCGCTGAAAGCGGCAGGTAAACTGCCCGCTTCCCGCGCTGCCATTCCGTTCTCGCCTCGCATGGACGGCTGCGAGCGTCCTGTGCCCAATGCGGTGCTAAAAGTGCCGACAGGCGGCGGCAAGACGTGGCTTGCCGTCTCCGCCGTATCGCGGGTGATGGGCCGTTATCTCGACCGCAACACCGGCTTCGTCCTGTGGATCGTGCCGAACGAGGCGATTTACACGCAGACGCTCAAGCGCCTGAAAGATCGTCAGCATCCCTATCGCCAAGCGCTCGACCGTGCGGCGGCGGGGCGCGTGAAGATCATGGAGAAGACCGACCGGCTCGATGCGCGGGACGTGGAAACCAACCTCTGCGTCATGTTGCTGATGCTGCAATCCGCGAACCGCGAGACGCAGGATTCCCTGAAGATGTTTCAGGACCGGGGCGATGTCCACGGCTTCTTCCCGCCCGAAGGCGAACAACAGGCGCATCAGGCCGCAATCGACCGCACGCCGAACCTATCCGCCTATACGGGTATGTTCCCGATGGTGAAAGATTCCCTCGGGAACGCGCTTCGGGTCATCCGCCCTGTGGTCGTGATGGACGAAGGGCACCGCGCTATTTCCGATTTGGCGTTCGGAACGCTCTACGGCTTCAACCCGTGTTTTGTGCTGGAGCTGACGGCCACGCCGCAGGATGTGCAGCCGCGCGGCGGGCGCAATCCGCGTGAGGGCCGGTATGCAAACGTGCTGGTGGAAGTCACGGGGCGCGAGCTTGATCGGGAAGGCATGATTAAGATGCCGCTCAATCTCGATCCCCGGCAGGGCAATGACTGGAAGGCGACGCTCAACGCGGCGCTGGCTAAGCTCAACGCTCTTGATGCCGAAGCCCGCCAGTTTCGCGCGGACACAGGCAGGTACATTCGGCCCATCATGCTGATTCAGGTCGAGCGCACAGGCGCAGATCAGCGCGAGAGCGGGCATATTCATGCCGATGACGTGAAGGACTGGCTCCTGACGGCGGGTTTCGATCAGGCGGAAATCGCCATTAAAACCGCGCAGCAGAACGATCTCAACGATCCCGAAAACCAAGACCTTTTGTCGCCCACCAATCGGGTGCGAGCGATCATCACCAAGCAAGCCCTCCAAGAAGGCTGGGATTGTCCCTTCGCCTACGTGCTGTGCAGCCTTGCGGCCAGCGCCAACCTCAAAGCCATGACGCAGCTTGTCGGACGCATCCTCCGACAGCCCGGCGCGCTCAAGACGGGCGTTGATGCGCTCGACGAGTGCCACGTCATTACCCATCATGCCGACACCGCCACGGTGGTCGGCGCGATCAAAGACGGCTTGGAACAAGACGGCCTCGGCGATCTGGTTTTGCGTGTGACACAGGACGACAAGAGCGCAGCAGGGAAAGTCTCCCGCAGCATCAAGCGCCGTCCGGCCTTCGCGACTACGGAAATCTATCTGCCAAAGGTCATGGTCGTGGATGGCGAGGATGCTCGCGACCTCGACTACGAAACCGATGTTCTCTCGGCTATCGACTGGCGCGGCTTTGATCCGCAAGAAATCGCCGAACGCATTCCCGAAAATGCGCAAGCAGCAGAAAGCCAGCTACAGCGCATCAGTCTCTCCGACGACGGCGATGAGCTGTTCGTCGGCGAAACGGTTGCCGCGAACACGGAAATCCTCGCTTTTGATCCGGCGCATGCCGTCCGGATGATCTCCGATATTGTGCCCAATCCCTTCGTCGGGCGCGAGATTGTCGGCGCGACGATGGCTGCCCTTCGGGCGCGGGGCTTCGATGACGCCAAGCTCGGGCAACTATCGAGCCTGATCGCGGAAGAGCTTCGCAAGGGTCTCGATACAGCGCGCAACGCGCGCGCCGAAGCCCTATTCAAAGCCGAAGTGGCTGCGGGACGCATTCAGTTCCGGCTGCGACTCGATGGCCGCAACTGGCGGATGCCATTCAGCGTCGAAACAGCCGAACCTGAGGATGGACGCCAGCTCCTGAACCGTGCGGGCGGCCCGCTCGAAAAGAGCCTGTTCGCGCCGGTCTATGAGAACGAGCTGAACAGCGATGAGCGGGATGTGGCTGTCTATCTCGACGGCGAGAAGACGCTGGCGTGGTGGCATCGAAACGTCGCGCGCACGCAATACGGCCTTCAGGGATGGAAGAAAGCCAAAATCTATCCGGATTTCATCTTCGCCGTGCAGCGCGACGGAGAGGAAAAGAGGATCACGGTTCTCGAAACAAAGGGAGACCAACTCGACAATCTCGACACGGCCTACAAGCGCGAAGCACTCGCGTTTCTTTCGGACCACTTCTGTTGGGACGAGGCCACGCCGGTTGGCGAGCTAGAACTGGTCAACAACGGCGAGACTGTTGAAGGCACCTTGATTCTGATGAGCGAGTGGAAAGCGAAACTGCCCGCGTATCTGTGACGGCGCGGTATTGGGGGGGGTATGAAGGGAAAGAATTACTCTGTTGGCTCGGTGTGGCGGCGGTGGGACCCCCATATTCACACACCCGGAACCATATTTAACGATAATTATAGGACAGGGGATACGGGATGGGAGGATTTCCTGTCGCGCATCGAGTGCGCCGACCCAACGATTTCCGCTTTAGGTATTACCGATTACTATGTTCTCGACAGCTACGAGAAAACTTTGGAATTCAAGACCGCAGGGCGGCTTCCAAACGTAGACCTTCTCTTTCCGAACGTGGAGCTTCGCCTTGGCGTTGGCACGGTCCGGAGCAGCCCCATCAATATCCACTTGCTGATTTCTCCGGATGACGATGATCATGTTGTTCAGATTAAGCGCTTCCTAGGCGAACTTAGTTTTCGCGCTTATGACGAGGTTTTCCGTTGCAGTCCTGAAGATTTGAAGAGCCTTGGTCGCGCGCATGCGCGCGCCAGAGGCGAGGCTGTGCCGGACGACCGCACAGCGCTTGCCATGGGCTGCAATCAGTTCAAGGTCGATTTCAACGAACTGAACGACGCTTGGAAACGGTCTGCTTGGATCAGGGATAATGCGCTGATTGCGGTTGCCGCCGGAAGCAATGACGGCACGTCAGGGTTGGCGCATGATGCCTCCCAAGCGACGCAGCGTTCAGAAATCGAAAAGGCTGCCCAGGTCATTTTCTCTTCGCATCCCAAACAGCGCACGTTCTGGTTGGGGGAAGCGGATAACGTGTCGCGCGCGCAGCTCGATGCAATTTACGGTGGCCGAAAACCCTGCATTCACGGGAGCGACGCGCACGCGGGAGACCGTGCGGGAAACCCGGCCCAAGATCGCTATTGCTGGATCAAGGGTGATCCGACTTTCGAGGGACTGAAGCAAGCCTGCATAGAGCCGACCAGAGCTTTCGTCGGAGACCAAGCGCCGGAGGAAACTGTTCCATCGCAAACAATCCGACGTGTCGACGTTACCAACGCCACTTGGATTGCCAGCGGCCCAGTTTCTCTGAATCCGGGTTTGGTCTGTATTATCGGCGCACGCGGCTCTGGAAAGACTGCGCTCGCCGATTTGATCGCGGCGGGAGCGGCAGCTACCTCGTCCACGCGCGTAAACAAGCGCTCCTTCCTACATCGAGCGGCTAATTTTCTTTCCGAATCCGTATCCCAATTGTCATGGGGCGATGACAGCACGACCGAAGCCAATCTTTCGGATTTTGAGGACAACGATTTTTGGAACGAGACGCGTGCGCAATATCTATCGCAACAGTTCGTGGAGCAGTTGTGCGCGGCCGACGGTCTGACGAACGATCTTCTCGGCGAGATCGAGCGCGTTATCTTTCAGGCCCATCCGACGGACGACCGCTACGGAGCAACGGATTTCGGGGAATTGTTGGACAGCAGGGCCGCTCGGTTCAGGACGCAACGCGCCACGCTTGAAGACGAACTGGCCGAGTTATCCACATCGCTTTCGGCGGAGCGGGAACGTGAGGCAAGTCTACCTACTTTGAGAAAGAAAAAGCAGGCTGCCCTCGACGCCATAGAGAGGGCTGACAAAGACAGGAAAGTAATCTCTGTCCAAGGTAATGAGGAGCGGGTAAACGAACTTGATCGCGTGACAAAAGCGCTCGATGGATTGTCCACGAAAGCGGACAAATTAAATCAGAAGAAACAGGCCGTCACGCGGCTCCAAGATGCCGCTATACATTTCCGCGAAAGCGCTGCGAAAAAGTATCTTGCAAGCCTTCAAGACAAAAATGCCGACGCCGCGCTTTCGGGCGCGGAATGGCAGGCATTCGAACCGGTATTCAGTGGCGACGTTGACTCAATCCTGTCTAAACACCTTGCGGCAGCCGAAAGTGAGCTTCAGTCGTTAAGGGGGGTAGCGCCTGTACCCTTGGCTGATGCGAACGCGGGTTCGTACCTCGCTGCGGGCAAGGGTCTCGATCAACAGACGATTCACGTCCTGCAAGCAGAGCAGAAGCGCCTTCAGGACCTAATAGGCGTCGATCAGACGAAGGTGCGACGGCTACAGGAACTGACCTCAGCGATTTCGCGAGAACAGGCAGGGCTTCAGAAGATCGAGGCGCAGATCACACAAGCGGAAGCGTCCGGGGCCAAGATCGACCATATCCGTGCTCGACGGAGGGAATGCTACAAGCTCATATTTGACGCCATACGAGCGGAAGAAATGGAGGTTGCCGCCCTTTATGAACCGCTGAAAGAGCGGCTCGGCAGCGAGACCGGTGCGCTGTCGAGGCTGACTTTTTCCGTCCGCCGGATCGCAGATGTCAAAGCATGGGCGGATGCCGGAGAAAGATTGCTCGATCTCCGAAAGGGCGGACCATTTCGCGGCCAAGGTTCTTTGCATGCTATTGCTCGCAAGATGCTACAAAAGGCGTGGGAAGAAGGTGACAGTGATGCCGTCGCCTCTGCTATGGGTTCCTTTCTCGAACAGAATCAGCCGGGACTCACGGATCACAGTCCGGTTGATCGAGCAGACGCGGATGCATATCGCGCTTGGGTCGGGCAAGTCTCTGAATGGCTTTATGATACGAAGCATATCAGGATTGCATACGGCATAAACTATGACGGTGTTGATATTGAACAACTTTCCCCCGGAACGCGGGGGATTGTCTTGCTTTTGCTCTATCTATCCGTGGATCGTGAAGACCTCCGTCCCCTTATCATTGATCAACCGGAAGAGAATCTTGATCCAAAATCCATTTTTGACGAGCTGGTAGAGCGCTTCCTTGAAGCGAAACAGCGGCGACAAATCATTGTCGTCACACACAACGCCAACCTTGTGGTGAATACGGATGCTGATCAAGTGATCGTGGCGTCGTGCAGCCCGCATCGTCCGGATGCGCTGCCCGAAATCACCTATGTTTCAGGCAGTCTGGAGAATCCTGAAATACGTCGTAGTGTATGCGAGATTCTGGAAGGCGGCGAAGCTGCCTTCAGGGACCGCGCACGGAGACTCAGATTGCGTAACCTAAACTGAAGCAGCTCACCCTCAAAAGAGGGTGAGCTGGCGGGCGCCGTCGGCTTGCCGACGCCACGCCGGATTCGCGGCTTCTTCGTCCAGCCAAGTGCGCACAAGGGCCACCGGCCCACCCATCGCGGCGACGGCATTTGCCGTCGTGAAGTGCGAGCGATAGCCGGTTTCCGTGATGGGAAGCGGCGCGCGCTCTGGCGCGATGGCCTCGATTTCGAGGTGGGCCGTGTCGAGGCCGTAGTCGTCGGCAAGGCTGAGCCAGCGCGGTTCGTAGCTGATGGCAATGGTCACGCCGTTCCAGACGGTTTCGTGATGCTCCGTATAGCGTTTGCAGAGGCGGCTCATGCTGCACCTCCCTCTTCGATGGGAAGTTGGGCGGCTTCGTCCTGAGACGCACCGACGATGTAGAGCACCTCTTGGAGGTCGCGGCGTGCGTCGCCGGTGATGCTATCGTAGTTGTCGAGCATAAAGCTGACGTGGTCAAAGATGCTGTTAAGCCCACTGGAGAGGCGCTGGCTGCGGGTCATGCTGCACCGCCTTCCGCCGCTTCGTCGGCTTTCGGGGGGAGCAGAACAATGCGACCGTCTAGCGGATAGAGGTCGAGTTGCAGGGTATGGCCGTCGCCGTTCTGGTGGGGCCAAGCGGCCCCGATGCGCGTCCAGAAGGATTTGCCGCCTTTGGCTTCTCTGACGTGCCACGCAATCAGCGCGGGCACTTTGGTTTCGGATTTTTTCGTCATGTTTTTTCTCCTTGGTTTGCGTTTCCCTTTCGGGCGTGCCCACGGAGAGCCAGGCGCGATGGCGCGGCGTCACACAGGAAAATTGGGGGGACCGGACGCCTGCGGACGGGGGAGCCGAGGCTTCCTGTTGACGCCATGAGCGCCCGCGCATGGCAGGGGGCATGACGCTGCCCGATGGGAATGCAAACAAGACAAGGGGAATTCAGGACGGAGCCGAGAACAATGCCAACGCCTGCAAAGCGTAAGTGGCAGTTCTAGAGATCAGCGGCATATCCTGAGATATAGCGATTTGGGGGTAAGGGTGGCCTGCATGAAGGCAGGCCCCGCTATCCATTGCCTCTGGTTCGCCAGCGGCTGAGGCAACGGCTTCGCGGAAAGACGCGATCACAGGGGCGCTTGAAGCTCGGCGCGCCTTTTTCCCGTGCCCGCTTGGCCGGACTCCACGACCGGGGAGCGCCAGCGGCGCGTCGTGACCTCCGGCAGAAACGCATAGCTCTGTTGCATCGGCCATCGAACTCGATGGCTGGTGCGATGCGCGCTAGCGTTTGGGGCGGTTCGGTTTGTCCGTCTGCTTGGCTTTGATGGACTGCACCTCTTTGGCCTTGGCTTCCAGCTCGTCGATTTCGGCGTTCATTTCGGCATGCATCGCATCCCATCCGCCGATGCCCATAAGCACGCGGTCGGCATGTTTGATGGTGTTCACATGCCCGTAGTGCTGCTCGATCATTTTGACGGAGGTGCCCATTTGCTGGGCGAGGATATAGACATCGACACCGGCGGAGAGCCGGAGCGTGGCGTAGGTATGGCGGAAGCAATAGGTCGTGCGGGGAATGCCGCTCGGTCCCTCGCGAAGGTCGGTGTATTTCAATGACTCTTCGACGGTGTCCCGATAGAGCCATTTTGCCGGTTTGCCGTTGATAATCGTAAAGACGTGATCGTCCGGCTTGGTCGCCTTGGAAAGCTCGCGGATGCGGTCGAGGTATTTCCCGACACTGATCGGAGCAATCAGCTTGCGGGTTTTGCCCTTGCCCTGAACGTAGAGCACAAGGATTTCCTGTCCGTCTTTGTCTTTTGCGGTGGTGATGTCCCGCCAGCGTAGGTTCTTCGCTTCTGGCGGGCGCATCCCCGTATTGCACATAATAAGAATGAAATTGTAGCAGACTTGGCGATACCAGACGCCTTGCGGCGTGGTCGCCTCCTTCATCCACTTGCGGCCTTTGGTGTGCAGCTTGCGGTATTCCTCAAGCGTGAACTCGTCGCGGCGGTTCGATTTGAGCTTTGGCATGCCCTCGAAGCGATGATGCGCGGGCACATATCGCTTGCTGATCGCAAAGTTCATGATGGCTGCGAAAATGGTCATCTCGATGCGGATCGTGGAATCGCTGATGACGCTCTTGCGACGGCCTTCGCCGTTTTCCCGTCGCCACAGCGGATATTCTGACCAGCGGTCTTGCGTAACCAGATGAATCTGTGTGCTGCCGACGTAAGCCTTGAGAGGGCCGTCGATCTTGCTTCTTATATTTTTGCAGCGGGCTTGGCTGACCTCGCCCGCGTTGGCGCGGCGCTGTTGGGCGTCGGCATATTCCTCCGCCACCTGCGAGAAGGGGCGGTTGAATACGGGAACGTCGTGTTTCACACGAAAACGGATATCGGCATACTCGTCCATCGCGCGGTCGCGGGCCGTCTGCCGGTCTGCCGTCCGCAGCGAGATTGTCTTGTAGCGGTCTTCGTTCTGGATTCTGATCCGGCAATAATACTGGTCGTGCCCGACGTCGCCGCGTCGGAAGATGATAAGGCCGGGCTTGATCTGCTCTTTATCGAGGATGAAACTCATTTCTCCGCTTCCCACTGTGCAGAAACTGTGCAGATTGGCGGCGTAAGTGTTTGATCTGCCGTACCTGTGTAGGTTCTGTGTGGGTCATTGTAGCAAAAAATGTTGTTTATTTGTAGTAGGTTGTTATAATCCCTTCACCCGCTCCAGTTTTCCTAAGAAAATCAATAAATTTTTGGTATGCTGCCAAGGGCGGTAAGCCTCAATTTCGCATTGGTGTCCACCAGGTGTCCACCGATCTCGTGCCGTGGACATCATGTCGTCGGCTCATTGGCTACGAGTTTCCCAATCGGCGATCATGCACCTGTCCCCTGGGAGTCGACGCTCCTGAGCAGAGAGCCCTCCTCTGAATATGAGGTCAGCGGTCTCCAGCTATCCTTTTCTACAAAGACAGTCCCGTGTGACGCTTGGCTGGAGGTGCGGCGCGGCCAATGGGAAGTGCGCGACGCCCAGAATGTCGCTGACGTACTGGTCGATCCCGAAGGCTCGCTCGAACGCCGCAATCACTGGGAAAAGACCTCGCACTCGCTCCTGGTCGGCGCGATCCTGCATGTCCTTTATGCCGAACCCGACAAGACGCTGGCCGGAATCGCGGCGTTTCTGTCGGACCCGGCACGGCCGATCGAGACCAACCTCGACCGGATGATGGCGACCCCGCATCTGGGTGAGGCTGGCGTTCATCCCGTCGTCGCCAGCGCCGCGCGCGAACTGCTGAACAAGTCGGCGAACGAGCGCTCGGGTGTGCTCTCGACCGCCATGTCGTTTCTCGGCCTCTATCGCGATCCCGTGGTCGCCCATGTGACGCGCTGCTGCCAATGGCGCATTGTCGATCTCGTCGGCGGCCCGGCGCCGGCGACGCTCTATCTAGTGATTCCTCCCTCGGACATTTCGCGCACCCGGCCGCTGATCCGCCTGATGCTGAACCAGATCGGCCGGCGGCTGACCGAAGAACTGGTGGACGGATCGAAGCGGCATCGCCTGCTGCTGATGCTCGATGAGTTTCCGGCGCTGGGGCGGCTCGACTTTTTCGAAAGCGCGCTGGCGTTCATGGCCGGCTACGGCATCAAGGGCTTCCTGATCGCCCAGAGCCTCAACCAAATCGAGAAAGCCTATGGCCAGAACAACGCCATTCTCGACAATTGCCACATCCGGGTGAGCTTCGCGACCAATGACGAGCGGACCGGAAAGCGTGTATCGGACGCGCTCGGCACCGCCACCGAGATGCGCGCAATGAAGAACTATGCCGGGCATCGCCTGTCGCCCTGGCTGGGGCATCTCATGGTCTCGCGGTCCGAGACCGCCCGCCAGCTCATGACTCAAGGCGAGGTAAAGCCCGTGATCGGCTCTCCGGCCTCCATCACACCAGCGCTCCGCCGCCGAAACTGAAGAACGACAGGAAGAAGCTCGACGCGGCGAATGCGATGCTGAGGCCGAACATGATCTGGATCAGCCGGCGAAAGCCGCCCGACGTATCGCCGAACGCCAGCGTCAGTCCGGTCACGATGATGATGACTGCGATGATCTTGGCGACCGGCCCCTCGATGCTTTCGAGAATCGACTGGAGCGGCGCTTCCCACGGCATCGACGATCCCGAGGCATGGGCGGGGACGGGGGTGGTCAGCGCGATCAGACCGGCGGCGGCAGCGAACGCGGCGCGGTTCGTGCCGCGCCGAAGGGTATGGATCATGATGGGTCTCCGGGGTTGGGGGAAGCAAGCGGGGTCAGGCGATAGTCGCCGGTCGCGGGATCGAGCCCCTCGACGCGGGCCAGTTCGGCGAGGCGCCGGCCGTGGCCATCACGGACCAGCACGGCGATCAGGTCGATGGTCTCGGCGAGCAACGCCCGCGGGACCGTGACCACGGCCTCCTGGATGAGCTGTTCCATGCGGCGGAGCGCGCCGAGCGCGGTTCCGGCATGGATGGTGCCGATCCCGCCGGGGTGGCCGGTGCCCCAGGCTTTAAGCAGGTCAAGCGCTTCGGCACCGCGCACCTCGCCGATCGGAATGCGGTCGGGTCGCAAGCGCAGCGACGAGCGGACCAGATCGGACAGCGAGACGACGCCGTCCTTTGTGCGCATGGCGACGAGGTTGGGCGCGGCGCATTGCAGCTCGCGCGTATCTTCGATCAGGACGATGCGATCGGTTGTCTTCGCCACCTCGGCAAGCAGCGCGTTGACCAGCGTGGTCTTGCCGCTGCCGGTGCCACCGGCGACGAGGATGTTGGCGCGGCCGGCAACGCTTGTCCGCAAGGCCATCGCCTCGGTCGGCGACATGATCCCGGCGGCCGCATAGTCGTCGAGCGTGAACACAGCGACGGCGGGCTTGCGGATGGCGAAGGCAGGCGCTGCGACGACAGGCGGCAACAGCCCCTCGAAGCGTTCGCCGCTTGCCGGAAGCTCGGCCGAGACCCGCGGGGAACGTGCGTGAACCTCGACGCCGACATGATGCGCGACCAGGCGAACGATGCGCTCGCCGTCCGCCGCCGACAGATTTTCGCCGGTGTCGGCAATGCCTTCGCCCAGCCGGTCGACCCAGAGCCGACCGTCCGGGTTCAACATGACCTCAATGACGGCAGGGTCGTCGAGCCAGGCCGCAATCGAAGGACCAAGCGCCGTGCGCAGCATCCGCGCGCCGCGCGCATTGGTCTCGGAACGGATCGTATGGACGGTCAAGAAATGGCCCCCGATTTGGACCGGGCGAACCGCCGCCCGGCGTCAGGAGCACATCAAGAAAGCCGCAAGGCGGTTGGATTCAACAGGGAAATGCGCGCATCGCAGGCTGGCGAAGAAAGACAGGGGGTGGCGTAGAGGCACCTCGGCAAGAGATGATGGGAACCGAGGCGGATCACGATACGCTCAGTCTCGCCGGTTCCCGTTCAACAATCCGATTCTTGCCTTGTCCACAATATCCCTTATATTGATGACAGCGAGTCAAAGGAAATTGCAGTGTCCAGACCCATGACCCTGAATGTCCGCGTGAGCGGCACTCTGAGCGAGTTCGTCGCCAGCAATATCGGCGGCGATGGCGCCTATGAGAATGTCAGCGAATATGTCCGCGACCTCATCCGCCGCGACAAGGCGCGTGCCGAAACCGAGGGGTTCGAGCGACTGAAAGCCGAGCTGACCGCCGCCTTCGCCGCGCCTGAATCGGCCTATGTGGCGCTTGACGCCGAGACCGTGATCGCCCGCAACGCGCGGGGCTGATCGCATGGCCGGCTTTCGCGTCCAGGATCGGGCCGGTCGCCGTCTCGACGAGATCTATATCTACACCCGCGACACTTGGGGCGAGGAACAGGCCGCCCGCTATATACGGAGCCTGTTCGAGCGGTTCGGTGACATCGCCGCGCGCAAAGTGCCCTGGCGGTCCGTTCCGGCCGAGTTCGGCGTGGACGGGTTCTACTGCCGTCACGAGCATCACTATATCTACTGGCGCCTGCTGTCCGACGGTGCGGTCGGGATCGTGGCGGTGCTCCACGAGCGGATGCACCAGCTTGACCGCTTTCGCGAAGATGTGCCGCGATAGCCGCCAATCGGCGACATCATTCTTCCCCGCCCGAAACATCCTCCCTGATTTCCTGCCGGACCTTCTGCCCGCTGGCGAGCCGGCGTCCCAGCGCTTCGATGAAGGCGTCATAACGGTCGCCGCCCAGGCGGCGGAGCGCGGCGCGTTCGCTTTCCGGCGGCGGCGGCGTCGAGGTCAGCCAGAAGCGCACGAACAGCGCGATCATCTCTACGCCGATACCGAGGTCGCGTTCGAGCCGCGCCGCCTTGCGGTCGAGCCGGTCGATGCGCTTCGCCATCGCCGCCTCGCGCCGTTCGTCGCCATCGGGCGAGAGGAAGGACGCGATGGCCGCTTCCGCGACCAGCGAGCGCGATTGCCCGCGCCGGTCGGCATAGGAAGCGAGCGCCTGCATGATGTCATGGTCGAGATAGACCGAGAGCCGCGACTTGCTCACAGCTCGATCCCGTCATCGCGATCCATCGAGGCGCGGCGCGCGTTCAATGCCTGCTCGCGCAAGAGCGCGCGATTGCGGACGGCCTCCGCATCGGGTTCCGGTTCGTCGGGATCGAACTCATTGACCGGAACCGGCCGGACCTTCGGCGCAATGTCGATATGCCGTTCCTGTTCGGGCTCCTAGCGGACATCCGCCGCCGCCTCGCTCTCGCCCTTGGCGTCGGGCTGCCCCGATTTCGTGCCCCCGCCCTTGCTTTCCGACTCCACTGCACCTTCCGTCTTCGCCCTGTGCTCGGCCAGCGCCTGCATCATCGCGGCATCGGGCGCGATGGGTGGCAAGCCCCGCCAGTCATCGGGCCGGACGTCCCTGTCGATCCATGCGGCCGGATCGGGTGGCGGCATGATCCGTGACGCCAGACGGCGATCGGTATAATAGGCCGCCTTCTTCGCGCGGATCGGATGGACACCCGGTACCATCACGATCTCCTCGTCAGGCGGTAGGTGCATTTATGCCCCCGTCCACCGGGCGCTGACCGAACCGATCCTGCTTGGCGGCGCTCCGCGGGCGCTCGCCATCGTCAACGGCACGCTGGCCGGCGCGATCGGTCTTGGCCTGCGCCTCTGGATCGCCGGCCTCGTTATCTGGGCGATCGGCCATGCGCTCTCGGTCTGGGCGGCGCGGCGCGACCCGCAGTTCGTCGACGTGGCCCGGCGGCATCTTCGCTATCCTGCGTGGATGCGGCCATGATGAGCTTGCGCGAATATCGCGGGCACGCGGCTACCTTGGCCGACTTCCTGCCCTGGGCCGCCCTGGTCTATCAAGGCGTTGTGCTGAACAAGGACGGCAGTTTTCAGCGCACCGCCCGCTTTCGCGGTCCCGATCTCGACAGCGCAACGCCCGCCGAGTTGGTCGCCACCACCGCGCGGCTGAACGCGGCGCTGCGGCGTCTGGGAAGCGGCTGGGCGATCTTCGTTGAGGCGCAGCGCAGTGCCGCGCTCGACTACCCGGATTGCGACTTTCCCGATCCCGTTTCGGCGTTGGTCGATATGGAGCGGCGCGAACAGTTCCGCGAGGAAGGTGTGCACTTCGAGAGCGCCTATCACCTGACACTATTGTGGATGCCTCCGGCCGATGAAGCGGCACGCGCCGAAGGCTGGCTCTATGAGGGACGATCCGGCAACGGCGCCGATCCATGGGAACTGCTCAAGGACTTTTGCGACCGCAGCGACCGCGTTCTCAACCTGGTCGAAGGCTTCGTGCCCGAAGTCCGCTGGCTCGATGATACCGAGACGCTGACCTATCTGCACAGCACCATTTCCACCCGTCGCCAGCGCGTGCGCGTCCCCGAAACGCCGATGCATCTCGACGCGCTGCTGGCCGACGAGCCGCTGACCGGCGGGCTGGAACCGAAGCTCGGCGACCATCATCTTCGCACGCTGACGATCATAGGATTCCCGAGCGTCACTTTTCCGGGCCTGCTCGACGAGCTGAACCGGCTCGCTTTCGACTATCGCTGGTCGACCCGTGCGATCATGCTCGACAAGACCGATGCGACAAAGTTGCTGACGAAAATCCGGCGGCAATGGTTCGCCAAGCGCAAATCCGTCGCGGCGATCCTGAAAGAAGTGATGACCAACGAGGCCAGCACGCTGCTCGACAGCGACGCCTCGAACAAGGCCGCAGACGCCGACATGGCGTTGCAGGAACTGGGTGCCGATCATGCCGGCATGGCCTATGTCACCGCGACGGTGACGGTCTGGGACCGCGATCCCGCCATTGCCGCAGAAAAGTTGCGGCTGGTCGAGAAGGTAGTCCAGGGCCGCGACTTCACCTGCCTTGCCGAAGGCATGAACGCGATCGAGGCATGGCTGGGGAGCCTGAGCGTCGCTTGTTTGATGTTGAGAAGACGTGCTGCTCGGCTGAAACTGCCGGCATCTGCCGCAGCAATCAGGTAACGAAGCTGACGTAACTCAATCACCAATCAGTCTTTCCTATTAAGATCGAGACTGACCCAGTCGATTCCACCCCCTTTCTTTTTGCCCGAAGGTCAGTCGATCAATGTCATTTCAAGCGCAGTATACTAGAATTTCTGTGTTTCAGAAAAATACTACGTCGGATCAAAGAATGCGGCGCGTAGCGGTATTGACGCTGCCCCCACAGCGGTCGCGTCATCAATGACCTGTGACGGGACAATAGACGGAACAGGGCGTGGATGATCGCGCCGTGGCGGATTGACATATTCGAGGCGCGGGATGATCGCCTCCGCGAGTTGTTTGGGCATTCGTCCCCCGAACACGATCAAGTCAGGATCGAGCACGGCGGAAATCGACGAGATGACCAAGTTGAGCGAGCGGACCGCGCCATCCATCCAAGCCATCACGCCAGGTGTCGCCGGTGTCACTTCGTCAAGCAGGTCATTCAGGTCCGCATAGTTTCCGCCGGCCGCGTTCACGCTAAGACGCAATTGCTCGAGATTGGGCTGCGGCCAATCGAGAGGCAAGATCGCGGCAAATTCACCCGCATTGCCTGATCGGCCTCTGACTGGACGACCATCAACGAACAACCCGCCGCCCAAGCCGGCGGAGAAGTAGAGATAGGCAAAGCTGGCGACAGAACTTCCAGCGCCGACCATGGCTTCGCCAACGGCGGCGACATTGCCGTCATTGTCAATCCACACCGGCATCCCCAACCCCTCGCAGAGCAGCGAATCGAGGGGCACAAGCGCCCATGGCTCAAGCTGTTTGGGAGGATTGACGCGCGCCGTGGCGTCCACGAAATATCCGGTTATGCCCACGCCCGCGCCGACAATATGATCCGGCCTGATCTTCAGTTCGCTTACTGTGGTCTCGATCAGTTCGCGCATCTGACGGATGGCATGAACGGGGTCGACGCTGATCAGCGGCGTCCGTGCCGAGCTTCGAATCCCGCCGGCAAGATCCATGACTACCAATGCGACCGCATCGGTCATGATCGAGAGCCCGACACTATAGGCGGCATCAGGATTCAGCCGGATCGGCGTGCTTGGTTTGCCGCGCCCGGCGATGACAGGCGCGCATTCGATGAGAATGCCGCGCGAAAGCAGGGCATCGATAATGCGCATGACCGATTGCGCGGTCAGGCCCGTCATTCGGGCAAGTTCGGCTTGGGACAACTGGCCGTGCATACGGATTTTGGTGAGGATCAACCGCTCGTTCGTCGTGGCTGTCCTATAGCCGTCCGGCCGCAACATGCTCGCCGATATGGTTCCTGCGGAAAGTCCCACCATATGGTCGAGACTAGGCCATGGCTGCGGCATGTGTATAGGACTTTTCGCCTTACCCATCATCGGCGACTATTGAAGCCAACGAACTTTATAGAGGTGCAAGCCATCGACAGGCACGCGCTCAGGATCGGAGCCGTCACGCTTGGCGATCATGAACCCAAACGCCCACCAATTTTCCTCCGCCTGGGTCCATGCGAGGTCATGCAAGGATGGCGAAATCGACTTCACCCTGAGGGCGGGATTGAGCGGCGTAAACGGCGCAAATGTGCCGGCATCGGCATCGAATCGCCAAACCCCGTCGTCGGTCGTGACGAAATAGTTGCCGGTTACAGGATCATGAGACATGTCGTGCCCGTCCCGGCGGCCCGGCAAGTCCCACCTTTCTTCCTCCCGTAAACTGGGCGTCGCCGTGTTCCAGTCGACGAGCGAAAACGCCTGAATGTAATCGTGCGACAGGGCAAACAGGCGTTGGCGCGCTGCGTCCCAAACGGCACCGTGCCCTGACGGCAGAGGGAGGTGGAACAGTGCATGCTCGCTGTTCGTTCGATCGTAAATTTGCAGTCGATCGCCCGCCTTCTGGATCGACAGGGCCACGGCGATCCGATCGCCGGGAAGCAGAGTCGCCGAATGCGCCATCGGCGCCATTGCGCGAAACCAGATGGCACCCGTGACACGGTCCAGCAGCACGACACCGCCGGTCGACGCGGTGATGAGAATAGCTCGTCCCTCAAGCACAGGCTTGCAATCATCGATCTTGCTGAGAAGCGAGGTTCGGTATTCAGCCGGCAGGTTCTTCGCGGTGGCGGCTGACCATCGCCAGACCTCGCGGGGAGCCGCCTCATCCCAGCGATAGAGACGGACCTGATCGTCGCCGCAGGCCAGCAAGCCGCCCGAAGGCGGTTCTGCCCGTGCCGCTCCGGAAAATCCAAGAAACGTAAACACCGCCAGAACGTTCACAATCCGCATTATCCGCATTTCATCGCTCCTTTATGCTCAATGCCGGAACCTTCTGACAGCTCATTGCGTCACGATTATGTCACTTAATGTGATTAAATGGAAACGGTGATACCAACCGACCGGGGGAAATATGCGTTTTCAGCCTTCAGCCAGGGCGCTTCTGCTCTGCTCACTTGTTTCGTTCACATTACCAACCCCCGCCTTCGCGCAGAGTGGCACCGCTCAGGATGACGGTGGTTCCTCCAACGAAGACGTCATCGTGGTGACTGGCGCACGTCTGCAAGCCATTGAAGAAGTGCAGGCGAAGCGCGAGATCAGCGTGATTTCGGATAGTGTCAGCGCCGACGAAGTCGGCACCTTGCCCGACTTCGGTCTCGGTGAGGCGCTGGATCGCGTTCCCGGCATTTCGACCGTCCAGAACAACGCACGCGGCGAATCGCAGTTCGTGTCGATCCGCGGTCTCAACGCCGACTATAACCTGGTCGAAATTGACGGGATCGTCCTCCCCGCCAACGAAAAGGGCCGTCGCAACGTCTCGCTGGACGTCATGCCTTCCTCGCTGGCGAAGCGAATCGAGGTCTACAAATCGGTGACTCCGGCCATGAACGGCAATGCGATCGGCGGCATAGTCAATCTGCGCACGCGCAGTGCCTTCGACGGCAGGGGCGATCTTTTCGTTGGTGGCCGTGTCGATGTCGGAACTTGGGAGAACAAACGCGCGCGCCATGGCCGGACGCCATCCGGGCAGGCGGAGGCCATTGTCTCGGCACCTTCGGGCCGGACCGCAATTTCGGCTTCGTTTTGTCGGGAAACTATTATCGGCGCGATTCCGCTTCCCTCAATTCCGCCATCGACAGCTACAATTATTTCGACCCGACAACAGGTGCGAAGCTTAGTCCGACGACGGACGATGTGACCAACGCTTATGCCGCGCCGGCGCGGCGTCGCTGGCTCCACTACGACAATGTGCGCGAGCGCGTATAGGTGTTTTCGGCAAGTTTGAAATCGAGGATGGCGACATCTTTCATGGCGCGCTGACCGCCGCCTATTTCAAGCATACGAATGACGAGGAACGCCAAAGCAACATTGCTGCTGCAAACGGCAATCCGGTTGCTTCATCGATCACCGCAACAAGCGGAACGCTGGAAAAAGCCAACGCGCAAGTCGATCTTGTGAATTATTTTCAAACGCGAACGATATGGTTCACCGGGGCGAGTGGCGAGTGGCAACCATCGGACGCAATCAAGGGCAATTTCGCGGTCAACTACGCGGAAGCTACCTATCATCAAGACGCGCGGCTTGCGACATACCGCATCGCTAACACTAACCAACTCGCCTACACTTACGACCTGTCTCCCGGAGGGTTCACCTATTTCGACTTCGCCAACCCATCCTATGCGTTCGATCCCGCCAACTACAAACAATATGAATATGGCACCACCACCGACGACAACAAGGAACGCGCGTTGACGGCCAAAGCCAATATCGGCTATAACAGCGATGCTCGCGATCTCGGCTTTGGCGCCCAAGCTGGCGTATATGCGCGCTTCCTCGACCGCAACTATGACTACACTTACGAAAATTATCGACCGGCCACGGGAACGAATTTCCTCTTGTCGGACGTTTATGCTGGCGCCCTGTACCAGCCCTATAATGGCAGTGGGCAAAGCATATTGTTCGTTGATCCGAGTGCCGCCGAGGACTTCTTCAACGCCAATCGCAGCGGTTTCAATCCTAACGGCGCAAATGAAGGCAACAGTCTTGGCTCAGACTATAGTCTGTCCGAAGATATCTATGCCGGCTATGCGATAGGGCGCTTCGCCACTGATCGGCTGACGCTGATCGCGGGCATGCGCTACGAAAAGACCGAGCTGACGACGGGGTCCAACGCGCTGCGGGACGGGACATACACCTATACCCAGGCATCCCAGAACTACGACGACTGGCTTCCTTCGGCGCAGCTGACTTTCGACGTGACTCCCTCGCTGCGCATTCGCGCAGCCTTCAGTAAGACGATCGGTCGCCCCAATTATGACGATCTTGCCGAGCGCTCGACCATCTCGATCAACAGCACGACGGATGCGGTCACGATCTCCAGCGGTAATCCGGGCCTGAAACCGCGGCGGTCGAACAATTATGATCTCAGCTTTGAATATTATTGGGGGCGCTCGCTGTTCGCGGTCGCATTGTTTCAGAAGGACGTCAGTGATGATATCCTGACCATCCGCAATAAGGCAGACGAAGTGTTTGACGGTGCGTTGCAGCCCGTCACGCGCGTCCGTCCCGCCAATGTGGATAGCATCAAGATCAAGGGCATTGCACTGAACGTCGTCGTGCCCAAGTTCAGCTTCCTGCCTAGTCCTCTGAATGGACTCGGCTTCTCGGCTAATGTCACGCTGCTCGATCCGACACCGCCCAGCATCGCCATGTCGGACGGAACGCTGAGGCGGCTGCCTTATCTGTTCGAGGCTGCGAACACGGTGGGGAATGTCAAGCTGTTCTACACCGTCGGTGCCGTCACGCTGCAGGGTGCCTGGAACTATCGCTCTCCCATTCTGTTTTCGGTCTCGACCAGCGACCCGCTTCAGGATCGCATCTATGAAAGCAGCAACACGTTCGATGCGCAACTCCGCGTGAAACTACGCAAGGGGATCACCGTCGTTGCCCAGGGCAAGAACCTTACCAACGAACGACCCCGGCGCCTGATCGGCCCCAACTTCGGGCTGTTACGCGAGGAACTCGACAATGGTCGGGCTTACTATCTTGGGGCTGTTTTCAAGTTCTGAGAACAAAAACGAAGGCCCCGATCCCTTCCTCATGCTGAAGGGATCGGGGCCTTGAGGCAGTCATATGTTGGACAAGACTGGCTGACGGCTACGTGGCCTGAACCACGTAGGATTGATATGACTGGAATCTCCCTTTGAACCGAGATGTGGTCGAAGACCCTGCTTCCGACCAGCCCGACGATCCCCAGTGGCGCCTCCTTTCTCGGTGGTCTGACCGCCGCAGCTTCAATAAGCTGGACACCCTGATTTACCGGCTTCCGTTATCAGGTTGAGGGTAGCCAGGCGCAGTCTTGGGCATGGTGAGGGTTTCTGCGGCGTGTTCGCCTTCTCGCGCCTGACAATGCGATCCACCGTGGATTTCAGCTCGGTCACGTTCTCAATGGCGTAGTCGCCGTTCAATGCCCAGACGACACGCCAGAGCAGGCGGGCGGGTGCGTTGCAGTAATTCTCATCAAGCGCGTTGCTCGGGTTTCGCCCGAAGGTCGGGTTGAAGCCACGCCCCAGCCCATGCAGGATGCCTGAGACACTGTTTGGTCGTCCACTCCTGGCTTTCCCAGGCCCCCATGCGGGAGATGCGGCTCAATTGCAGCCCATGCCTCATCCGAAAGTCAGAACAGATGTGGTGACACACCCTCCCCCGAGTAGACCCGCGAAAATAGGATATTTATTACAATATATCAAAAGGATGTATAGATTCTCAACCTAGCCGGGCAGGGTCGCAAGGCACACCGGTCGGCAAAGGCACGGATGGCAATCCAGTAGATCTCGACGATCCCCAGCCGCAGGCCGGTGAGCCTTGGAAACCGGACTGAGGATTTCCCGCAGTCATTCATGGCGCAACAGGATGGCCGCGATAGCCCTCGTTCGGCCAGCGAAAATTGGTGAATGTCATCGATATGCTGAAATCCAGCGAGCGCACCTGATGCCACCAGCCCAGTGGCAGAAACAGCGCCTCTCCGGGTTCGAGGATGATCTCATATTTCCGCAAGGCGTCGATCTGCGGATAACAAACCCGATCCAGCGCGGGATCGAAGACGTCGGAAATCGCGCTGAAGACATGGACATCATTATGCAGATTGGGCGTATCCGCCGGCGGCAGGAGGATCACCTGCTTACGTCCAGCCACCTGCACCAGCAGATTATTGGTCAGATCGTGATGCAGGGGCGTAAAAGTCCCACCCGGGCCTATCCAGATCATGCCGCCGCTGGAACCTTCCGGATGATCGAGAAGGCTATCAATGCGTCCGATGTCCATCTCCAGCGGAGCCAGTGCCTCGCCGTTGGCGCGCGAATTGAAGGCAGTCAGATAAAGATCGTTGCCCTCGGCAGCAGAAATGGCATCGATAAAGGCGTTGAACGGGATCCGTGCGGCATGGGCCTCCTTATCAAGTTCGAAGCGGGCGTTGCCGTTACGGCGCGTCTGGCATTCGACCATGGCCGCACCGATGCGCTCGCGCAGATATTGGGGCGTCCATCTGTGCAGCGCCGACCAGCCGTCGATCAGGCCGGTCAGGACCACGGGCCGGCCCAGTGCGTAGAAATGCTCCAGAAAGTCATCCGGCGGCACATCCCGGCAGCGAAATATACTGGTGCCCGTTGCTGTCAGCGCCCGTTGCCGTTCGAGGGCTTCGAGCAACCATTCATATTTCGCGATTTTCCATTGCGCCTGCCGGAGCGCATCCTGATTGCCGGACCTCGGCGGCGAAACCGCGTCGTCCGTTTCCGGGATCGCCGGAGCATTGGCGAATTCCTGCACATGCAGCTTGCCCTGATGATCCGCAACCGGACAGCGCCCTTCCGGCGTCAGGCCGCGATAATAAAGCTTTTGCCACTTGTCCGCAGGCTTTTCCGGTGGGTTCGCCGCGACGTGTGCCTGAAAGGCATCGCGTGATCGCGACCAGTTCGTGAACCCTTTTTCCAGTTCGGGGTTGTCCGAAAGCGGCGCCACGCGCGCGCGCATTTTGTCAACCACACCGCGCTCGACCGGGAAGATGTGGGCGATCGGTTCATTCTCTTCGAACCGCACGCTATGATCAGGCCGGGTCAGCCGCCAGTTCATCGTGAAGCTATAGGGCGACCAGTCCGTCTCAACAACGCCGGTCAGCGGAGCCACTCCGTCCTTCGCACTGTTTGGTGGCCCTGAAACATAGAGGTTCCACCCCGGCGGCGTACGGAACAGCCCCTGCACATGGATTGTGAACGTCCCCAGCCCGAACAGCGCTACGGGGATCTCGTGCGCGACCCCCTCGGCGGCACGAATGGTCACATCCTCGGGCGCTGATCCACCATTCCAGCTCACCTCGAAACCGCAGGGGCTCAGGATTTCCCAGCCATGGCTGTTGGCGATGGCGAGCGGCGGGCAGCGATAGGGAAAGGATTCCGGCGCGGCGTCCATCCAGTCCCGCTTGCTCGAGGCCGCGCGGATGCGGGGCGCCCAGCCCGGCGCGATGTAGCAGATGAAATCGGAAGTTTCGGATGGGCCGGATGTGGATGTCATGGAATCAGAACTGCGTGGTGAGGCCGATTTCGACCCGGTGCTTGGTGTAGCGATAGAGCGGAATCGAACTGGCATTGTCGGTATAAGCGTAAAGAATACGCGGCGTGATGCCCAGAATATCGATCTTGCGATTGAGCAGCATGAGAGTCCCGACGAGCTGATGATCTATCCGCCGCCGGTCGAACGCGGCCAATGGCGCGTCATAGGCGATTCTGCTGTACATGGGCGAAGCTGTGACCGTGAAGCCGCTCCCCAGCTCCTTAGTCATGCTGAGCTTGAACTGCTGGAGGTGATTGGCGAATGCCTTGTCCTTCGCATTCTGCCGCCCGAGAGTGGCGCGTGCGCTCAGGATGCTCGATGTGCTCGGCGTGTAGAATGTGGAGAGCGACACATTGCCGCCGGTTCCGCTTTGCGGCGTATAGCGCACATAATTCAGGCGGTTAATGGCAAGCGCCGTACCGATGCCAAAGCGCGACGTAACGAAATAGGTCGAAGAAATGCTGCCGCCAAAGATGTTGGTATAGACCCGATTGCCATACCAGCGCCGTGCCGCCGTGCCCAGGAGATTAAAATCCCATTTTTTAAGCGTGAGGTGAGGCCCGGTATAGACGGTCATGGTCATGTCGTCGAACTCGGTATAGCGATATTGCGCCCGGTGAATTTGCGTGCCTATGCGCCATTTGAGCCGCTTGCTGAGGCGCGGAGCATATTCCGCCGCCGCATCCATCGCCAGGCCTATCCCGCTATTTGCCCTGAGCGATTTCGAAAGCTGAAACGGCAAACCGTAAACGGTGATCGTATCCGCCGAAGGGCCCGCATTCAGGTTGGTATCGCTCGCAAGGGATAGCGAAAAGGAATATTTCATCGTGCGCAGGGAACGGATGGCGACGAGATAGCGGTCGATATTCTTTCGCACGATGGCTGGCACATTGCCGGCCCGGGCGAACAGAAACTGCCGCCGGGCATTATTGTAATCGTCGTTCAGGAAAAAGGCCCGGCCAAGTTCCAGCCGCACGCGCACGGCATCAGGATCCGATACCAATATACGCCGAAAACGGGAAATGGCCGCGGGATAATCCTTGTTGGCGATGTCGATCATGCCGATCAGGAACTGGGCCTCGTTGACCTGTTCGCGCGTCATTTTCCGGCCGGATTGCGCCAGCTGTTCGAGCGTCGCCCGCGCTTCGTCAGACCTCTGCCTGAAGACAAGCCACTTGGCCCATTGGAGAATGTCGGCCGGATCCGCGTCTGGCGCCGGGGCGGACATCTGTCCGGAATCCGGCACAACCGGCGGCCCCGGCATGTCCGCTTCAGGCGGTACGGGGTTTGCCGGAACTGCGGCCATAAGTGCAGTCGATAGGAGCAATTGCATCAACTATTGCCATCTCTCTGGGCTGACGGGGGTGGCGTGCCGCGCCATCACCCCGCATCGGGCCATCTGGCCTCTCCGGCCCCGCATGATGAGAAAACCGGAAGCAAATGATGGAGGCCCGCCGCGAGCATGAAACCGAATGCGCGCGGCGGGCCGATACCGGGATCGCCTCAGGGGGTGGAGGAATGTGCCGCGCCGAACGAGCCGATCACGGTAACGCCATTAGCTCCGCCTTCCAGCGAGAAGGTGCCGCTGGTTTCCGCTGCTCCGCTTCCGTAGAAGGCGCCCTCAAGCGTGCCGACAGCCCCGCCAATATCGAACATATTGCCAGTGCCGCTGCTCGCTGTTGCTGTGCCGGAATAGCTATTGCCGGAGATCGTGCCGGTTAGGGCCACGTCGTTCATCGCGCCGATGGCCAGAGTCTCCTGCCCATCGCCGATACTATAGACGGTGTTGTTGGCGATCGAACCGGAAAGCGAATTCCCGGCAAAATCGGCGGTCAGCGTCGCGTCTCCGTAAAAGCGGCCTGCCGTTCCATAGGCGCTTGCGCTCGCAGGATCGACGACATAGCCGATGGCATTTCCAGAATAGGTCGCGCTGCCGGTGGTCGGCATATCGCTGGTCAACATCGTGTCCGGGGCGCCCGCAAATACGCCGGCATAGGTCGAGAGAGCATCCGGATCGGAGGCGATCTCCCACAGGCCATAGGAGGTGTATTGGAGAGCCTGTTCGAAATCGAAAACCCTCGCGACCCCCGTTCCTGCGGAGATCGCACTGTCGGAACTGGTCGCGACGATCACCTCGACGGCATCGGCTGTCCCACCCGCAAGAGCCACGCTGGCGCTATCTCCGGTGTAATAGGAGGCGGAAACCGTCCCGTTCGCGCTCGTGAAATTCAGATTGACGGTCGATTCACTGCCGATCGCATCGTTGGATGACGTGCCTGTGATCGAGAAGGGTGTGACGGGAGCAACGATGTCGCTGCTACCGTTTACCGAAATCGTTGCGCCCACGGCATTGATCGCCAGAGGGGCCGGTGCCGGAGTGGGCGTCGGAGTAGGTGTGGGTGTGGGTGTGGGCGTAGGCGTAGGCGT
>SBGG01000064.1 GCA_006226685.1 Sphingomonadales bacterium | reverse complement strand
CACGGGCAGGGTGCAGGCCGCGCGGGCGGCAATCAGATAGTCCTCATGCCCTTGAAAATAGGGGGCGTCGGTCAACACCGACAAACAGGTCGCACCGCCTTTTTCATAGGCGCCGGCATGGGCGGGCGGATCAAAATCGGCGCGGATCAGGCCCTTGGAAGGCGATGCTTTCTTGATCTCGGCGATCAGACCGAAACCGCCCTGCGCGGCCTTGTCGAGCGCGCGCCGGAACCCGCGCGGCGGCGTCTGCGCGGCGGCGCGTTCCTGCAAGGTGGAAAGGCTGGTCACGCTTTTGCGCCCGGCCACTTCCTCGCGCTTGGTGTCGCAGATTTCGATCAGCTTGTTGGTCATTTCCATGCAATCCAGCAGTTGAGGAGGGCATTGGCAAGGCCCTTGTCTATGACCTCCGCGGCTTCTTCCATCGCTTTGCGCCAGTCGCTCGCAACTTCGGCGACGATCAGCGCCCCGGCCGCGTTCAACAGCACTGCATCGCGATAAGCGCCGGTTTCCCCTTCCAGCAGGCGGCGCAGCGCGGCGGCATTGAAGGCCGCGTCGCCGCCGCGCAAAGCCTCATGAGGATAACGCGGCAGGCCGACATCCTCCGGTGCAATGCGATAATGGCGAATTTCATCGCCGGAAAGTTCGGCAATGCGATTGGCCGCGCATAGCGACAGTTCGTCCATATTATCCTCGCCCGCGACGCACATCGCATGGGTCATGCCGATGAAGCGCATCGCCTCGGCGCAGATGCCCGCATAATCGGGGCGGGCGATGCCGACGATCTGGCGCTTTACCCGCGCCGGATTGGCGAGCGGGCCGGTGAGGTTGAAGATGGTCCGCCGCCCGATCGCCTTGCGAATGGGGGCAAGGCGGGCAAGGGCCGGGTGGTGGCGCTGGGCGAAGAGGAAGCAGAGGCCGAGGTCGGCGAGCTGCTTTTCCGCCTCTGCGGGCGTGATGTCGAGCCGGACACCGAGCGCCTCCAGCGTGTCCGCCCCCCCCGCCTTGGAGGAGGCCGCACGATTGCCATGCTTGGCGACGGGAACGCCGCAGGCCGCGACGACGATCGCGACGGCGGTGGAAACATTCACTGTGTGCAGGCCGTCGCCGCCTGTGCCGCAAACGTCGATCGCACCTTCGGGTGCGGTGATCGCGATCATCCGTTCCCGCATTGCGGTCGCGGCGGCGGCGATTTCGATCGCGGTTTCGCCCCGGTCGGAAAGCCGGTTCAGGAAATCCCGGATCTCCTCATCGGACGGACCGCCATCAAGCATCGCGGCAAAGGCTGCCGCCGCCTGCTCCTTGTCGAGCGGCGTGGTCGGATCGGGCAGGGTGCTCATGCCTTGGCGGTCTCGATGCTCTTGGGAGAAAGTCCGGCTATCCGCATGAAATTGGCGAGCATTTCATGGCCATATTCGGTGGCGATGCTTTCCGGGTGGAACTGCACGCTGTGGATCGGCAGATCGCGGTGGCGGAACGCCATGACCGAGCCATCGTCGCTGGTCGCGTTGACGATGAGGCAGTCGGGGATATCCTCGACGATCAGCGAATGATAGCGGGTTGCGGTAAAGGGCGAGGGGAGGCCTGCGAACAGGCCGGTGCCGTCATGACGGACAGGCGATGTCTTGCCGTGCATCAGGCCGCCGCGCACCACCTTGCCGCCGAAATATTGCCCGATCGCCTGATGGCCGAGGCACACACCCATCAGCGGCTTTTTCGCTTCGGCGCAGGCACCGACGAGGTCGAGGCTGATGCCGGCCTCATTGGGGGTGCAGGGGCCGGGGGAAATGAGGAAGGCGTCGGCGCCGGAGGACAATGCCTGTGTGGCGGTCAGCGCATCGTTGCGTACCACTTCCACCTGCGCGCCCAGCTCCATCAGATAATGGACGAGGTTCCAGGTGAAGCTGTCATAATTGTCGATGACGAGGATCATGTTCGCCTCAATAGGGGGAATGGGTCGGAATATCCAGTCGGTGTGCGGGTCTCGAACGCCGGTTCAGCGTGCCTGGGAGGGGCGTGGACCGGTGCGGGGGCATGCCGATGCGGAAAGAAAGGCGATCAGGCCGCGCCACTGCTCTTCGTTCACGCAGCGGCGCGGCAGAAGGTAGAACAGATTGTCGCCGGGATAGAGGAGGATCAGATGATCGTTCGCAGCCCATTTATGCAGCAATGCATAGGCGATATGCGATTGCCCGAGCGACGAAGAAAAATCGACCCCGTTGGCCCCCGCGGATATGGACTGTGCGGTGCTGAGCATCTTGTTCTGGCGGAACAGGCGGCGGCTGGAAAAGCGCAGATACAGCCATGATACCAGTATGATCGCCGCGAACACCGCGAGCGAAACGGGAAAAGCGGCGGTTACAGAACCGATTATCCGTTCGCCTGTCCATTGTCCGCCCAGGAACAGGTCGAGCAGGCTGTAGAAGATCCAGAGCGCCAGAAAGGCGAGGATCATTCCGCGCCGAAACAGGCGCAGGCGCAGATTGAGTTGATTGGCGCGGAGATAATCCTCTGCCTGCAGGGTCACCTGAAACCGGATCGGTTCGCCATTGCTGTCTCTGGCCGTGGGAACGGAAGAACCCTGTTCGGTGCTTGCTGACCCGCTCACTGGCCGAACCCGGCCTCACGGGTGATCGCAACGGCTTCCTTCGCCGCAGCCATCAGAGCGCCCGCCTTCGCCTCGCATTCGCGCTGCTCATATTCGGGCGTCGAATCCGCGACGATGCCCGCGCCTGCCTGCGCGTGAACCATCCCGTCTTTCAGTACGGCGGTGCGCAACACGATGCAGCTGTCCATATTGCCGTCGGGAGAGAAATAGCCGACGCCACCCGCATAGGCGCCGCGCGTTTCCGGCTCCAACTCGGCGATGATCTCGCAGGCGCGGACCTTGGGTGCGCCCGAAACCGTGCCGGCCGGGAAGCCCGCGAACAGAGCGTCGAGCGAATCCTTGTCTCCGGCCAGCTTGCCGACCACGTTGGAAACGATGTGCATCACATGGCTGTAATATTCGACCGTGTAACTGTCGGTGACGGTTACCGTGCCCGCTTCCGCGACACGGCCGACATCGTTGCGGCCGAGGTCGAGCAGCATCAGATGCTCGGCCCGTTCCTTGGGGTCGGCGAGCAGGGAGTCGCGGTTGGCGGCGTCCTCCGCGGCGGTTTTTCCACGCGGTCGGGTTCCGGCGATGGGGCGGATCGTTACTTCTCCATCGCGCACGCGGACGAGGATTTCCGGGCTGGAACCGATCAGCGCGAAGCCCGGCATGTCGAGGCAATAAAGGAAAGGCGACGGGTTGATCCGCCGCAGTGCGCGATAAAGCGACAGCGGCGGTAGCGGGAAGGGCGCGGTGAAGCGCTGCGCCAGCACCACCTGAAATATGTCGCCCGCGTAAATATAGTCCTTCGCCCGGTTCACCATGTCCGCATAGCGGCCGGGTTCCAGCACGGGCGTGAAACTGATGTCCTCCGCCTCCTCAGGCGCGGGCTGCTCGGGCAGCGGCCCGGCCAGGCGCGCGGCGACGGCGTCGAGGCGGTCCCTGGCCTCTGCCATCGCCCGGTCGATGGCTGCGGCGGATTTCTCCTTCCACAGCGGCGCAACCAGATAGAGCGCATCCTCCAGCCGGTCGAAGATCAGGATCACCGTCGGCCGTGTGAACAGCATGTCCGGCATGGCGAGCGGGTTTGGCGCGGGACGCGGCAGCTTTTCGACCAGCCCGATCGTCTCATAGCCGAAATGACCGACGAGGCAGGCCAGCGCCGGGGGCAGGGCGGAATCGGTATCGGCGCGGCATTCCTCGACCAGCGCGCGCAGGGTCGCCATCGTGCCATTCCCGGTTGGGGCGAAGGCCGCGCGGTCGGTCTGCCAGTGGCGGTTTATCTCTGCCTTGTCGCCCACGGCCCGGAAAATCAGATCGGGGTCGAGTCCGAGCAGGCTGAACCGCCCGCGTACCGCGCCGCCCTCCACCGATTCCAGCAGAAAGTCGCCGCGCTCGGGCTGCATCAGCTTCAATGCAGCCGAAATCGGCGTTTCGGTGTCGGCGATCTGCTTGCGCCACAGCAGGGCGGATCGCCCCGCCTCCAGCGATGCCCGAATATCTGCGCTATCCGATTGTGCGAGCGTTGCCATGGCCTTCGTTACTGCACGGTGGCGCCGTTGATCCGGCGCAGTTCCTGGGTCACGCGGGGAATGACGGAGCCATTATGCTTGACGCCGAGGTCGCGTTCGACCGCACGCTCAAACTGGTCGCCATATTCATTCGCCACCACATTGACGATGTCGCCGCGTACCTTGTCGACCAGCCCGGGCACCTTGGCGGCATCACCCTGCTGGATCTTGTCGAGCAGGATGATGAAATATCCCTGATCGTTCGGGATCGGCAGGATCTTGGTGGTGCCGGTCGCCATGGCGAACAGGATCGAGATTTCCGCCGGGGGGCGCTGGTCATTGCGCAACAGGTCGGCGCGGCGCCCGGCCACCTTCTGTGCGGGGGGGAGCTTGATGCCCGCCTCGGCGAGTGCCTTGTCGAGCGGCGTTCCCTTGTCGACCGCGCCCTTGATCTTGTCGGCGAGGGTCTTGGCCTTGGCGGCGCTCTCATGCAGCAGATATTGCTGCAGGATCACGCTCTTTACCTTCGTCAGCGGCGGCGGGGCAGCCGCGACGATGTCGGTCACGTCGAGCAGGGCATAACGCTGCTCCTGCGCAATCGGAACGAACTGCGCATCGTCGTCCGCTTCCATGTCGAACGCCGGTTTCAACAGCGGCATGATATCGGCCGAGGGTTTATAGTCGGCGGCTTCGACGCTTTGCCCGGTAGCGAGCACCAGCGGCGTGGTTTCGATCTTCAGGCCATTGTCCTTGACCGCCTCGTCAAAGGTCGCGCCATTGGCGATCTCATCCTCGACCTTGGCGGTGAAATCGGAGAGCAGGGCCTTGCTCTTGTCTGCGGACAAGGTTGCAACGATTTCGGTTTTGACCGTGGCGAGCGGCCTTTCGGCGATCTTCTGGATCGCTGTCGTCTCCATCAGCGCCCAGCCGAGCGCGAGTTTCACCGGGCCGACCATCTTGCCCTGCGGCGCGGCGAAGATCGCATTGGCTGCCTCGGCAGAGTTTTCCTTCGCGAAATCGGCCTTTTCCACATGGTTCGACGTGGCAACAGACAGGCCGTTCGCCTTTGCTGCCTGGGCGAGCGATCCGGCTGCCGCCGCCGCCTTGGCCGCGCTTTCGGTTGGCAGGATCAACTGGTCGATGGTGCGGGTTTCACGCGCGGCATATTGGGATTTGTGATCCGCATAATATTGGGCGATCTCGCTGTCCGTCGGCGTGGCGGCGGCGGCGAAACGGCTGGCATCGACGATCGCATAGCGCAGGCGCCGCTGCTCGGGCACGGTGAAGCGATCAGCGTTGCGAGCATAGAAATCCGTAAGCTGCTTGTCGCTCGGGGCCTGCTTGGCGGGCGGGAAAGCGGCCGAGGGAATGGCGGCGATGCGGCCCTCGCGCGCTTCCAGCAACAGCGAGGCATAGGGGAGCACCATGCTGTCGGCAAGGCGGGCGCCCAGCCCCGCGGGGGCAACCAGCATCCGGCCGGTCAGTTCCTGCGCGATATCGTCCCGCAACGCCTTTTCACTGATATTCTGGGCGGCCAGCGCCTGCCGGAACAGATCCTGACTGAACTTTCCGGTCGCGTCCTGAAAAACGGGGATGGAGGCGATCTGGGCGTCGATCATGCGCTTGCTGACGTAGATGCCCTGCCGGTGCGCATATTCCTCCAGCGCGATCCCGGCGATGAGCCGGTCATAAATCTGGGGCACTGCGCCCATTTCCAGAAACTGGGCGATTTGCATGCCGGGATTGTTGCGCCGCTGCTGTTCGAACACGCGCTGAACGCGGGACTGGACATCCGATTCGGAGAGGGACTGGCTGCCGATCTTCGTCGAAGAGCCTCCGCCGAAGCTGGTCAGGGAACCGAAGCCGCCAGTGGAACTGACGTCGCCAGCGGCAAAGGCGAAGGCGACCAGCGCCAGAAAGAGCAGGGCAAGGCCCGCCCCCAGTTTGGACCCGATGAGACGGCGAAAGAAACTTATCATAGGGCTGTCCTGAACACTCCGGCACGGCAAAACATGTGCCGCTTTAGGGATAGTCGGGCTTTCCATCAAGCGGGGACTGGCCATCGGACAGGGGCTGGCCGTCAGATAGGGACGGGCTAGGGTCAGGCCCCCTTACTGGCACCGTTGAGGTTTGAAGCAAAATGGCTCATCGCAAGGAGGAAAGGCGCAGGAATATGTCGATATTTCCAGGCTTTTCGACGCAGCGCCGGGCCATTTT
>SBGG01000002.1 GCA_006226685.1 Sphingomonadales bacterium | reverse complement strand
GACAAATCTCCGCGACCCATGACTGCTCCCCAAAGAGCAGCCTTGAATCAGAACTCAGGCCCGTTGGGAATCCCTTTTGTCAACACGACCTAGGTCCATGGCCCGATATTATCGGGGCATCGGTGCCGAACTAGTGAAAAACGCAGGCGGTGTAGTGGCGGTGCTACGGGCATAATCGGAGCCTGAAGAAAATGCAGGGCGAAATGCCCCGCCATTGCCATGATATTGGGGGAAGGCGGCTTGGACTTTGATTTGAATGAAGAGCAGACGATGCTGCGGGATATGGTCGCAAGGTTCGGCGCGGATCATTACGACCCGGTCAAGCGTCTGGCCTATTTGCGGCAGGATCGCGGATTTGCCGAAGAGAATTGGAAGATGCTGGCCGAAACCGGCCTGCTGGCCTTTGCACTGCCCGAAGAAGCGGGCGGGTTCGGCGGTCGCGATGCCGATATATTGGCGACGATGGAAGCTTTGGGCGGTTTTGTCGCAGTCGAGCCTGTGCTAGCCACGATTCTACTGGGAATGGGGATCTTATGGGAAGCGGGAACGGAGGCGCAGCGCGAGGAGCTGATTGCCCTCACCCTTGCCGGAGAACGATTCCCGGCTCTGGCCCTGTATGAACATCAGGGGCGCTTCGATTCGAAGGCCGTGCGGGCGCAGGCCGTGACGGACCCTGCCGGAACAAGGATTAGCGGGGTGAAGCAACTGGTGCTGGGCGGTGCATTCGCCACAGACCTCATCGTCGCGGCGCGCCTGTCCGACGGGGGCGATATCGGCCTGTTTATCGTCGACAAACAGGCGGAAGGCGTTTCCTCGACCGATTATCGCCTGGCGGACGGTTCGTTCGCCAGCGACATATGTTTTGACAATGCCCCGGCCCAGGCCATGACGAGGGGGGAGGACGCGCTGAATATCGTTCTGGATCGCGCCCGGCTGGCGATTTGCGCCGAACTGGTCGGTCTGGCTGACCTCATGTTCCGGCAAACGCTCGATTATATGAAAACCCGCAAACAGTTCGGAATGCCGCTGGGGGCGTTTCAGGCGCTGCAACATCGCATGGCAGATTGTTATACGCTGGTCGAACTGAGCCGGTCGCAACTTTACCGCGCCGCAGGCAGCGGCTCCGGCGATTCTGTTCAGCGCGCGGCGGCGATCATCGGGGCCAAAGCCTATATTTCGGAAAGCGCGATGCAGGTTGGCGAAGAAGCGATCCAGTTTCACGGCGGGATCGGCGTGACCGAAGAACTGATGGTAGGGCAGGCGTTCAAACGGGTGATGACGCTTGTCATGCTGTTGGGGGATGCGGATTATGAGGTCGATCAATATATCGGGATGACCGCTTTGTCATGATCGACAGGTTTGTTATGGTCGACGGGGCGGGAGGTTCGGAACGCGCCGCTCATAAGGTCAGGGCCGAGGACGGATCGACATTCAGATGATGACGAGCCGGAAATGGTGATTTTCCGTGAACCGGCGCGCAGCGTATTTCTTACCGGAAGCGCGGGAAAGCGCCATTTGCAGGCCGTCAGGGCTGGGGCTGAAGGCGAACGGAGGACAATGTCGATCCGACCTGTGCCTGATGAATGGGGCACGGCGCATCCGGCCGGAAGATAATAACCGCAGGTGCCCACAGGACGGGCAGGAAATTACAGAGGGTTCATGTCGGAAACATTCCATCGTGTGGTAGAAGCTGCTCTTGTCGAAGAACGGGCGATATTGCCTTTCATCGTTAACGGATGGCCGCTGTTCATCTGTCGGGATGAAGGCACTCTCCATGCCGTCATCAACCGGTGCAGCCATGCCGCCGCAGAGTTCGCGCCGGGGGGGCGTGTGCGCAAGGGCGCGGTGATGTGCCCCCTGCACGGAGCGCGGTTCAAGTTGCAGAACGGGGAGTGTATCGGCGGGGCCAGTTACAAGCCGCTCAAGCTGTTCGAATGTCGGGAGACGGAGGATGGCTGGGTTGAGGTCGCTGTCCCCGACGGCCCGCCCGGCGCCGAGCATTTGCCGGTCAAGCCGCTATGCTGACGGAACGGAAATAGCGGTCGGTACGACGGAAAACGGGGTCGCCCTTCGCAGGGGCGGCCCTTTTTGCGCCAGTAATGGGTCCTGACCCTAATCCTGCCGCTTTTTCTTGCACCAGTCGATGCCGCGCCGCAGAAGGTCATAAAATACCGGCAAGTCCCAGGCGCAACGGTCCACGCTTGGCCACCAGTCGAGTGCCGGCTGCATGTCATAATGCCCGCGACAATGCCCCAGCGTGTTATACAGTACCGCGCCGTCGCCCTGCGATTTAATATAGAAAACGGGGTGCCGGTCATGCGGCCATAAATGCTCGTCAAACCCGGTGGCGTCGCCTTCGAACTCTGTGTCGAGCAGGACATGCAGATCGCCATGCCGTTCCATTAGATAGAGTTCGTCTGTGGTTTCGAACGGCTCTATTCCTTGGGTCAGCGGGTGGTCAGGATCGGCTATGTCCACGCGATAGGGGGCGATGGGGGGATGAGCGACGAACTGGGTGCCGAGCGTTTCCATCAGCAACGGTGCCCAGCGCGGGCTGCCATAGAGGCCGTTGTCGAACAGGCGCAGTACCGAATTGGTGCCGTGCAGCGCATACCAGCGCCCCCCGTCGCGGACCCATTGGCGCAATGTCTCCTGCGCCTCAAGTGACGGAATGACGTCGCATGTGTAGCTTATGATGAAATCGGCGGCCCTGATGGCGTTAATATTGTCATAATCTTCGAACACACGGGTGCGGACCCGCTGATCCTCGCCCAGCAGCTTGAGCAATTCCAGCCGGGCGAAATCCATATCATGATATAATCCGCCGACGATCAGCACGCAACTGATGCGCTTGGGGTGATGCTCGCTCATCCTCTCCGCTTCCTTCCTCCGTACCTGGTGCCTAGAACTGAACGCCTTTGGTGATGCCGCCGTCGATTAATATGTTCGATCCCGTCATGTAACGGCAGGCAGGCGAGGCGATGAAGGAGATGGCTTTGCCCAGTTCTTCGCCGCTCCCCATCCGCCCGGAAGGAATCTGGCCGAGGATGGATTCGTAAAATTCGGGCATGTTTTCCTTGATATAGGCCCACGGACCGTCATCGGTATAAACCGGGCCGGGAGAAACGCAGTTTACGCGCAGACCTTGCGGCGCATATTTCTGGGCCAGCGCCGCGCTATAGTTGATGATGGCGGCTTTCAGCGCATTATAGGGCTGCGGCCCCATGAATTCTTCCAGAGCGCCGGTCGAGGAAATGGTGATGATCGAACCCGCATCCGATTTTTCGAGAGCGGGAAGTGCGGCCTGAATGCCGCGCACCAATGGCAGGATGTCGCCATTGAATACGGTTTCCCAGCCTTCGGGGGTGTCGACGCCGGGGTTTACCGACACGAAAGAGATGAAAATATCGCACCCGCCAAGCTGTTCGGTGGCCTGGGCGACCCAGCGGGGAAAGGCTTCGGCGTCCGTCACATCGACTGCCCCGCCAAAGCCGCGGGCGCCAAGAGCTTCGACCTCGGCGACGACATGGTCGACTTTCACCTGTGTGCGGCCACATAAGGCGACATCGCAGCCCTCTGCGGCGAACACCTTTGCGACGGCACGCCCGATGCCGGCATTGGCGCCTGCCAATATGGCTTTTCGACCCTTCAACCCAATATCCATTCCAGCACCTTTCCCATGTTCAATTGCTGTCCGGCAGAGGCCTGCCATGATGAATTGGGCATATATGTAATGACATTGCTACCGGGCTGCACTGGCGTTTCCGTCAGTGGCGCCGATTGCCATTGCTGGGGCTAAACTATAGCGGATGAACCATGATGGCCGAAGCCCGGAATGAAGGGAGGCGTGGCGGGGTGGCCGCCAGATGCAGCGCCGCGAGATGCAGCAAGGCCGGGCAGAGAGGAAGTTGTGAAGTGGATGGCAACATGATCGGCGTCGCGGATCATATTCGGCAGCACGGTCGGGATCGTCCCGATGTGATTGCGCTTGTGTTCGAAGGGCAGGAAACCAGCTATGCCGATCTGGACCGGAACACCAGCCGCGTCGCTAATGCGCTGATCGCCGCGGGGCTGGCTCCGGGCGCGCGCATCGCCTATCTCGGCAAGAACCGGGATATCTATTTCGAATATTGGATCGGGGCGGTGAAGGCCGGGCTGGTCAACGTGCCGGTCAACTGGCGTCTCGCGCCTCCCGAAATCGCCTATATTCTCCATGATTGCCGTCCGCAGGTCATTTTATGCGAACCGGAGTTTCTCGACCGGCTCGGCGACGTGGACGCCCTGATCCTCGTGACCGAAGCGACGGAGGGCCATATCGGATTTGCGGCCTGGCGCGACGGGGCCTCCGATGCCGATCCCCGTCGCGATGCGGGATATGCAGAGGCGGTATTACAGCTTTATACATCCGGGACGACCGGGAACCCGAAGGGGGCTATGCTGTCCAACCGCAGCCTGCTTGGATTGCGGGCCTCGGTTCCGGCAGGGGAGCTGCCTGAATGGTATCGGTGGAGCGCGGATGACGTGTCGCTGATCGCCATGCCGATATTTCATATCAGCGGGTCCGGATGGGGGCTGTGGACGTTGCAGCATGGCGCCAAAGGCATTGTGGTGCGGGAGTTCGATCCCGAACGGGTGCTGGATCTTCTGGTTCAGTACCGGATTACGAAAATCATTCTGGTGCCGACAGCGTTGCGGATATTGTGCGACCATCCCGCAGCGGCGGATACGGATTTCAGTTTCCTCAAATATATCTGTTATGGCGGGTCCTCGATCCCGCTCGACCTGTTGCGGCAGGCAATAGCCGTGATCGGCTGCGGTTTTGCGCAAATGTACGGGATGACGGAAACGGCAGGCACGATCATGGGACTGCCGCCCGAAGATCATGACCCGCAAGGCAGCCCGAAAATGCTGAGCGTGGGCACCGCCTTGCCGGGGGTGAGGGTGCGTATCGCCGATGAAGCGGGCAGGGATGTGCCCATTGGCGAAGTCGGTGAAATCATGGTCGCATCGCAAAGCACCATGATCGGCTATTTTGCGCGCCCCGATGCGACCGCCGAAACGATCGATGCGGAAGGGTGGTTGCGGACCGGGGATGCCGGCCGGATGGATGCGGACGGCTATGTCTATCTTGCCGATCGCATCAAGGACATGATCATAACCGGGGGCGAAAATGTCTACCCGGCCGAAGTCGAAAATGCGCTTTACGGACATCCGGCGGTGGCCGATGTCGCGGTAATTGGCGTGCCCGATCCCAAATGGGGGGAAGCCGTGAAAGCCATTATCGTGCCGGTCGAAGGGCAATCCCCTGATCCGGCGGAACTGATCGGCTGGGTCAGAGCGCGCATAGCGGCTTATAAGGCCCCGAAATCGATCGATTTTCGGTCGGATCTGCCACGCAATCCGTCCGGCAAGATATTGCGGCGCCTGTTGCGGGATGAATATCGCTGACCTCATATTTTCGGGAGGTTATCGGCTTTGTCCCCTACGTTATCCCTGCAAAAATAAACGGAATGAGGAAGAGGGTGTGACCGTCAACTATACAGGCCCGATCGAAGATCGGTTGGCCATTCGGGAACTGATCGAAACCTATGCCGATGCCGTCAACCGGTGCGATAAGGAGCTTTGGGCCTCGCTTTGGGTGGAAGACAGCCATTGGGATTTGTCACACTATCCGGAACTGGGCGTGGTGTCCGGCAAGCAGGCCATTGTCGATTTATGGGTCGGGGCCATGCCGCATTATCCAAAGCTCAGTTTTGTCGTCAGTCTCGGCATGATCCGTGTCGACGGGGATCAGGCCGAGGCGCGAACCTATTTTTCCGAAGTCTATGAAGAGCCGGGCACCGGTAAGGATAAGCGCGCGCGCGCCTGTTATAACGACAGGCTGGTAAAGCAGGGCGGACAGTGGTTTTTCCAGACCCGCCTGTTCTCCATCATTCACCAAAGCTGACGGCCCGAGGGCGGGCCGGCAACGACTATAACGGCATGGGAGCTGGAGATGATTGTTATTACCGGACAGATTTTTACCGATCCGGAAACCTATCCTGAATTAATGGCGCGTCTGAGGGAACTGGAACTTCCTTCCCGCGCCGAGGACGGATGCGTTTTCTATCATATGGCGGGCGAGGACCCGGAAACGGGCACCATCCTCGTGGCCGAAGGGTGGAGGGATATGGATGCGCTCAACACCCATTTTGCTTTGCCTGCAATCGTTAAACTGCTGGCTGATTTCAAGGGGCGTTACACCAACGACATCACCGTTCATGAGGTCAGCGCATCGCATAAAATGTAAGGCATCGCGCGGGAAAGCCGAAAGAGGCTTCCCGCGCCAGAGGATCGCCGATCGATAAGGCGCTCTCCGCTCAGGATGCAATGCGAGGGGGTGGAATCCGTTCCGGCATCATATTATTTCTGCCCGGCATCTCTCCTTTCGGGCAGAAATCAGGCCCGGATCATAGCGATCCGGGCCTTTCTTTATGGAGGAAGCCACGGGGGCGGCGGGGAGGCGGAGGCCGTTTGAAAATGCGCGCGGACGCGGATTTGACGGCCCGGATCCGCTCTCCCGTTCCTCCACCCGACCGCCCATCGACAGCATCATGTGGCGGTCGGGTGGAGAAGCGGGAGAGCGGAGGGAGCAGGTCAGGGGCGATCCGGAAATGCCCTCGTTGGCATTCCCCGAACAGTCTCTCAGTGTGCGGTCATGCCGCCGTCAATCACCAGTTCCGACCCGGTGACGAAACTGGCTGCCGGGGAGCAGAGATAGACGATGCCGCCGGCAATTTCTTCCGCCGTGCCCATCCGTCCCAGCGCATGGCTCGCCGATATGGTGGCGCGGGCCGTTTCCTCATCCGCGAACAGGCCGGTTTCGATATAACGGGCGTAGATGGTGTCCATCATACCGGTGTCGATGCCGCCGGGGTGCACGCTGTTCGCGCGGATCGGCAAGCCTAATGCCGCATATTCCATCGCGGTGCTCTTGGTGAAAAGTTTTACCGCGCCTTTGCTGGTCGTATAGGTCGTCATGAAGGCGGCCCCGCGCAGGCCGCCGACCGACGACAGGTTGACGATGGCCGAACCGCCCTTGCGATCTTTCCCGCTGCGGGCGAGCAGGGGCTCCATCGCCCTGGTGCCCAGAAAAACGCCCTCGACATTGACCGCCATGCATTTGCGGAACTCTGCCAATGTCGTATCCACGATGCGGTTGGTGACGGAAATGCCAGCATTGTTCACCACAATATCGAGCCGGCCATGTTCGCCTTCAATGAAATGGGCCAGTGCGTTCCATGCGCTTTCATCGGTAACGTCAAGCGGGCGATAGCTCCGCGCGCCGGCTATCTCCGCCTGTGCGGGCCTGTCTGTGGCGATAACGACGGCCCCGGCATCGGCAAGCGCCCTGACCGTTGCGGAGCCGATCCCGCCGCCTGCCCCCGTGACCAGTGCGACCGTGCCGTGCAGATCGAAAGCATTCATATCCATTCTCCCGATGTGTTCCTGTGCCGTTTTGAGGGTTATCGGGCGGTCCAGCCGCCATCGACGACGACTTCGCTACCGGTCATATAGCTGGAATCGTCGCTGGCGAGGAAGGCGACGACCTTGCCGATTTCGATTGGCTGGGCGAGCCGTTTTACCGGGGTGCTTTGCGCCATCGCTTCAATCAGCCCGGCTGCGGTGACGGAGCTGTCCCGTGCGGCCCATCGGTTCATTCCCTGCTTCAGCAAGGGCGTATCGACAAAGCCGGGGTGGACACTGTTGACGCGGATCGGCACACCCGCATCGGCGAATTCCAGCGCGTTGGACTTGGTGAACAGGCGCACCGCCCCCTTTGATGCGTTATAGGCCGATACGTCGCCCATGCCGACCAGCCCCATGACTGAACTGATATTGATGATGGAGGAACCATAAGGCGTGGTTCCACCGGTTTTTGCCAGCAGGGGCTGGAATGTTTTCGTACCCAGAAACACGCTGTCGAGATTGATCGCCATCAACCTGTGCCATGCCGACAATTCGAGGTCCTGCACCTTGCCGGTGAGGTCTGCCCCGACATTGTTCACCAATATATCAAGCCGTCCGTGGCGGCGCTCTATCTGGTCACGGGCGCGTTGCCAGTCACCTTCCTGCGTCGCGTCGAGACGGATATAGGAACTGCCGGGCAGGAGGGAGAGCGCCTGCGCCGCGTCATCGCTGTCATCCTGATCCAGATCAGTAATGATGACGGTCGCTCCGTCCGCGACCAGGCAGTCGGTAATGGCCCGGCCAATCCCTCTTAATGCACCGGACACCAGCGCGGTCCGTCCTTCCAGCCGTTTCGGCATGATGTGCTCCTCTCTTTATGCGCGAGGCCGGATAATGGCCCCTTATGCCGTGCCCTGTGTTTCAGGCCGGGGCTTTTTCGCCACCTGCGGCTTTTCATAGGTTCGCAATGTCGAGGAAAGGAGCATTTTGCCGCCGGATCAGTCGTGCCGACAGGAGCGGGGGCTGACGATTTATCACAACAATAATCAGGTGAGGCAAGAGGATATGAACAGGCAAGGGAAGGGGCGGGGCATATCCCGCCTGACGGTAAGCAGTCTCGCGATAACCATGGCGTTGGTGCAGCCGGCTTTTGCTCAGGACGCCGGTGAGAGCGAAGCGTCTCAGGTGAGAAGCGGTGGTCTGGAAGATATCGTCGTGACCGCGCGCAAGCGTGAAGAGGGGGTGCAGGATGTTCCCGTTTCCGTGACGGCGCTGTCCGAGCAGCTGATCGAGCGGCAGGATCTGACTTCGATCGAAAAGGTCGCGGCGCGCATCCCGAACCTGAGCGTCGGCCGGGCGTCCAACGGCTCCGGCGCGCAGCTTACCATGCGCGGTATCGGGTCTTCTTCAACCTCCATCGGGATTGAGCAGTCCGTCGCCGTGGTTGTCGACGGCGTTTATTATGGGCAGGGCCGCATCATCAACGAAGGCTTTTTCGATCTTGCCCGCGTGGAAATATTGAAAGGGCCGCAGGCGCTCTTTTTCGGCAAGAATGCAACGGCGGGCGTGATCTCGCTGACCACGGCAGATCCGACCAGGACGCCCATGGTCAAGGGGCGTATCAGCTATGAATTCAAATCGCAGCAGGCCCAGCTGGAAGCCATAGGCTCGACGCCGCTTACCGATGCGCTCGGTATCCGGATCGCCGTGCGCGGGTCGAAAATGTGGGGCGGCTATTATGACAATGGCGCGCCGACGCGAACCTATTACACGACCGCTGATTATGTCACCGCGACCGCGCATACGGCCTTGCCCGCGGCGGATGAACAGCCGGGTGAAAAGGAACTGCTCGGCCGCATGACCCTGAAATGGGACGGCGGCGAGGGAGTGACCAACACGCTGAAAATTTCGGGCGACTATAACAAGACGAATAACAGTTCGTGGAACTATGTAATGTACGAATGTGCGAACGGGGTGAGTTCGCTCAACGGTTCCATTGCGTGCGGCAATAATTTCAAATCGTACCAGAATAATTTCCCGGCGGATGTTGCGACCAATTTCCCCTATGCAGGAAAGAATGGCGCTTTGTATAACAGGTACAAGTCCTGGCAGGCGACGAATACGCTGAATTACGAGCTGAACGATCTGACCTTCACCAACGTCACCAACTATAACTGGAACAATAACCGCTGGGCCTGCGCCTGCGATTTCCAGTCCAGCGACGTGGCCACTTATGCGACCGAAAACAGCACATGGCACGCCTTTTCAAATGAATTCCGCGTTCTGACCAACTATGACGGCCCGATCAATCTGATGGCCGGTGTCCTGTATCAGAAGACAAAACGGAAATTCGATCAGTTCGTAACCTTTGCCGCCGTACCGATGACGGGCGGCATCGTTGCCGGGCCGGATAATCCGGCGGCGGGGATTTACCAGTATATCGCCTCCACCAAGAAATCAGTGACCGATGGCGAAACCATTGCCGGGTTCGGGCAGGTGACGTGGAAGGTCGTGCCGACGGTCGAACTGGCTGCGGGCGTACGTTATACCCATGAAACCAAGAACAGCTATTTCACCCAGCCTTATGTCAATGCCGCGTTCCAGGGGTTGTTCGTCGAAGGGCGCCGGACCGTGGCGGATCAGACATTCAGCAACTGGTCGCCGGAACTGTCCCTGACATGGACTCCGGTGGACGGCATCCTTGTGTATGGCGCCTATAAAACTGCCTATAAATCAGGTGGTTTTTCGAATGGAGGGATTGATTCCGCCCTGTCGCCAAGTCCGGCCGACGATCTGACGTTCGATCCGGAACGGGCACGGGGTTTCGAAGGAGGGATTAAGACGACGTTGCTTGATCGGCAGCTTCGCCTGAACTTCGGCGTCTATTCCTATGCCTATAAGGATTTGCAGGTCGATTTCTTCAACTCGCCGATCTTTGCCTTCCAGACCCTGACTGCCGATGCGCGGACCAAGGGGGTGGAGCTGGAATTTGAATATGCGCCGCGCGCGGTGTCGGGGCTTAATGTGCATGGATCGCTCAACTATACCCATGCGCGTTATACCAGTTTCCCGCTGGCGCCTTGCTATGCGGGGCAGACCCCCGCTCAGGGATGCAGCCTGGCCTTTGACACTAGCGTCAATGCCTATACCCGCCAGAATCTGAATGGAAAGCCGTTGTCGGTCGCACCGGACTGGACCGGAACTTTCGGTGTTTCCTACGATATGTCGGTCGGGAATGGCCTGACATTCGGGGTGAATGCCGATGTCCGATATAGCGATTCCTATCTCGTCTCCGGTTTCGGCAACCCCTATTCGCATCAGAACAGCTATGCGACGCTGGATGCGGGCATCCGTCTGGGGGCCGATGACGGTCAGTGGCAGGTCGCGCTGATCGGCAAGAACCTGACCAACCGGCAATATATCTCCGGCGGGGTCGATGGCCCCAGTACCGGTAGCGGAACCGGCACGAACGCGGGCGTCCATGCCGACCAGCTCGGCTTTGGGGCCTTGCCGCGCACGGTCATGGTGCAACTTTCGACGCAGTTCTGATGGAACGGGCAGGCGTTGCGGTCCGGCTGCGGCGCCTGCATCAACCGGAGAGTGAATGTGAACAGTGAACGCTATGTCGCGATCAAGGCACAGGTCGAAAATCTCTATGTCCTGACCGGGCAGGGGCACTGGGATGAGGTCGAGGCCCAGATGACCGACGATTTCCGTATTATAGAAGCCGATGGCCTGCCCTATGCCGGGGAATATAAGGGCAAGGGTGCGCTGCAGGAGCTTTACACCAAGGTATTTGCCTATTGGGAGGATGCCTCCCTTGAAACCGGCGACATCACCATATCGGAAGACCATGCGATCGTGCTGGTGACGATCCACGCGACATCCCGCCATAGCGGTGAACGGCTGGCCATGCCTTTGTGCGAGGTGTTCCACCTGCGCGGCGACAAATTCTGCGGGATTACCCCTTATTATTTCGATACCGTCCCGATCGCGCGAGCCACGGGAACGTTGAAGGCATGATCAAGGTGAGGAAATATGGCTGATTTGTCGGGTAAGGTTGCATTGGTTACGGGGGGCACGTCGGGCATCGGCCGCGCGACGGTGCAGCGTTTGTCGCGTGACGGCGCAAAGGTCGTTTTCACCGGATCCAGGCAGGATGCCGCCCATTCTCTGTGCGATGCAACCGGCGCCCGCTTTGTCTCTGCACGGGTACAGGATGAAGCCGACTGGGAAATGCTAGGCAGGGTGATTTCCGACGAATTCGGCCGCCTCGATATTGCTTTCGCCAATGCCGGAACGGAGCATGGGGACGGCAGCGTCGAAGATATTTTGCTGGAAAACTGGAACTCCATCATTGGCATCAATCAGACCGGGGTGATGCTGACGGCGAAAACGGCGATAAAGCTGATGCGGGAAAATCCCGGAGGAGCGACCGGATCGATCATCCTTAACTCCTCCATGTCCGCGCATAAGGTGATGGGCAATTACATGGCCTATTCCGTCACCAAGGCGGCGGTGCTGGCCATGGCGAAATCCATCGCCCTCCATTGTGCGACCGAAGGGACGCCCATTCGTTGTAACGCGATTTTGCCCGGTGTCGTGGAAACGGAAATGATCCGGGCGATTATCGGGAAATCACCGTCACCGGAAGCGGCGCGCGCGGCTTATTGCTCCATGTCGCCGATGCGGCGCATGGGCACGGTGGATGAAATCGCCGCGCTCGTCGCCTTTCTTGGGTCCGATGATGCGGCGTTCATATCTGGCGCGGAATATGCGATTGACGGTGCTTCGACTGCCGGGATGACCGGAGTCTAGCGCCCGTCTGCCGAATATCCGGTGACATTGGTAGTGCAGGGCCAAGTCCTGGATATTCGGCCTCTTCCTTCTGTTCTGTTCTGTTCCGGCCCGGATCGCCGGAACTCCCTCAACGATCAGCGGGTGCCGGCGATATAATCGTTCAGCACTTCGTGAAAGAAGCGGACACGGGTTTCCTGCCCGGCCAGATAGGCGTCGGCATAGCCGCGTGAATGCATGCCCCGTTGCATGCCTTCGGCCAGCATCATGTCCTGATAGACGATCTGTCCTTCTATTTCCGGTACGCCCCGGCCATTGTCAAAATCCCGCACCTCCAGTTCCGCTTCGCGCAGGGGCTGCGGGCCGGCCATGATGGATTCGACGACTTGCTGCCCTTCTACCGGAAAGGCCATGCACCACAGGTCGAATGTGCATTTGCCGGGATCGTCGGGGTGCGGCTCGGTGCGGAAAAACACCAGATTGTCAGGCAGGAAGGAAATGGTGACATTGGGGAAAATGACGGTGTGCGGGCTGTCGGTGATCTGTTCATCATCCATATGCGCATAATGCACATAGCCGCGTTCTTCCCATAACCGTCGCTTCGCCGCCTTGAGGTCGAGCCAACCCTGCATCGCCTTGGTCTGGTAATCGGGATAGGCATCCGGATCGATATCCCATTGCCGCAGGATATGGTCGAAGGGGTGGGGTATTCCTTCGGGGAGGCGGTCCGATAAGGACGGGCGCATCGGCTGTACCGTCCGCCCGTGCCCGCCGGGATAATATTCATGCCGGGCTGTGTCGACATCCTGATCGATCCACGGCGGCACCTGGGGGTGGGCGGTGCGGGTGTGGTAACTTTCGGAGAAATTGTCGGTCGCGAATTTCCAGTTGGTGTTGAGGCCGATCTTCATCCAGACCACGCGCACCGCCGTTTCCATCGGATAATTGCGATAGAGTTCGGGGATCGGGGCCAGATAATCGAGCAGCGGCGGGGCGCCGTCGTCCATCGTGTACCAGATGAAACCACCCCATATGTCGCAACGCAGTTCCTTCAGGTGCAGCTTGCCGCAAGGGTTCCCCTGCGGGAAATCTTCGGCGGCGTCCTGCGCCTGCAGCAGTGTCCCATCCTTTCCCCATTGCCAGCCATGATAGGGGCAGGTGAAGCGGTCGGTGCCGGCGCTGTTTTCCGCGAGGCGCATCCCCCGATGCTGACACACATTGTAAAAGGTGCGAATGGAGCCGTCTTCCTGCCGGATGCAGATCACCGATTCATGCATGAAATCATGCACGACATAATCGCCCGCCTCCGGCACCTCCGCGGTTCGTCCCGCAACATGCCAGATGCGGGTCCACATATGGTCCCATTCCTTCCGCATGAAAGCGTGGCTGGTATAGCGATCACCGGTGATGGGGTCTCCACGCAGGCAGGAGGGATCGCGTCCGTCCATGGCAAAGGGGGCGAGGTCTGGTTGTCCCGTCATATCTTCTCCTGATGCGGGCATCCTGGGATAGGGGGAGGCTTGCCCTTTCGGGTGGCAGGCTAGCCTCACGGGAACAGGGGCTGACCTGTGATTTATGAGAGGGAAGAGGCGGCGTCGAATGAAGGCTGCCGAAGAGAACTATCAGATGAAACAGGCGCGGCCGGGTATCGGCCTGTGGCACTAGGCCGACGGGAAAGCTCGCCGGATTATGGGCCGCCGGCCGCCACCATGGGTGCGGCGCGCCGGTTCGGGATGCTGTCATGGCTCGTTATCGGGCGGAAAGGATAAGGGATGAATATTGAAGGTATGGCCGCCATCGTCACGGGAGGCGCTTCGGGCCTTGGGGAAGCAAGCGCACGGGCGCTCGCCGCCGCCGGAGCGAAGGTCGCCATTTTCGACCTGAATGCAGAGCGGGGGGAGGCTATCGCCGCCGACATTGGCGGGGTTTGCTGCGTCGTCGATGTGACGGACGAAGCCTCTCTCGACGCCGGTTTCGCCAGAGCGCGGGCAGCCCATGGGCAGGAACGGATTCTCGTTAATTGCGCGGGGATCGCGACCGGCGAAAAAACCGCGAGCCGCGACAAGAAGTCGGGGGAACCGCTGGCGCATCGTATCGCATTGTTTGCAAAGACGGTGAACATCAATCTTATCGGTACCTTTGCCTGCATCGCGAAATCGGCGGCGGGTATGTTGACGCTCGATCCGCTGGCTGATGGCGAGCGTGGCGCCATCGTCAATACAGCATCGGTGGCGGCCGAAGACGGGCAGATCGGGCAGGCGGCCTATGCCGCGTCCAAGGCCGGGGTGAAGGGCATGACCCTGCCTGTCGCGCGCGACCTGATGAATGAAGGCATACGTTGCAATGTGATTTTGCCGGGAATATTGGCGACGCCGATGCTGGCGGGGTTGCCGCAAAATGTGCAGGATTCCCTCGCCGCGACCGTTCCTTTCCCAAAGCGGCTGGGCGCCCCGTCGGAATATGCGGAAACGGTGCTGTTTCTGATCCGCAATGGCTATGTGAATGGCGCATCGCTCCGGCTTGACGGTGCCCTGCGCATGGCTCCGCGTTGAAAGGGGATAGCGCTGTGGAAGATATTTATATTCTCTCGGGCGTTCGTACCGCCATCGGTGATTTCGGAGGCAGCCTGAAGGATGTTCCGGCATCGAAGCTGGGCGAACTGGTTATTGCCGAGGCGATCAGGCGCGCGTCGCTGACCCCGCGGGATGTGCAGCATGTCATTATGGGCAATGTCATTCCGAGTGAGCCGAAGGATGCCTATCTGGCCCGTATTGCCGCCGTGAACGCGGGTGTGCCGGTGGAAGCGCCCGCGCTTACGCTCAACCGGCTGTGTGGGTCTGCGGTGCAGGCGATTATCTCTGCCGGGCAGATCATCGGCTATGGCGAATGCGACATAGCGGTGGCTGGAGGTGCGGAATCCATGACGCGCTCGCCTTATCATATGCCCTCGGCCCGGTTCGGGCAGAAAATGGGGGATGCGGCGTTGATCGATGCGCTGACCGCCGTGCTGTCCGATCCCTTTGAAGGGATGCACATGGGCATCACCGCCGAGAATGTCGCGGGCGATTACGGCATCACGCGCGCGATGCAGGATGAACTGGCGGTCGAAAGCCATCGCCGCGCCGCGCGGGCGCAGGCGGAAGGCCGCTTCACCGACCAGATTTTGCCGGTCGAGGTGAAAGACCGTAAGGGAACGCGCCTGTTCGACGCCGATGAACATGTCCGCGCCGATGCCAGTATCGAGGGCATGGCGGCGTTGAAGCCGGTATTCAAAAAGGACGGCACCGTGACGGCTGGCAATGCCTCGGGCATTAATGACGGCGCGGCGGCGGTGGTGCTGGCGTCCGGCAAGGCGGTGAAGGAGCTCGGGCTGAAGCCATGGGCGCGCATCATCGGCTGGGGGCATGCCGGGGTGCAGCCGGACCGCATGGGCATCGGACCGATCAAAGCCGCGCCGATTGCGCTCGAACGGGCCGGGCTGACGCTCGATCAGATGGATGTGATAGAATCCAACGAGGCCTTTGCCGCGCAGGCCTGCGCCGTGGCCCAAACCCTCGGTTTCGACCCGGAAAAGGTGAACCCGAATGGATCCGGCATTTCGCTGGGCCATCCGGTCGGGGCGACCGGCGCGATATTGACGGTGAAGGCGATGTACGAACTGCGCCGCAGGGGTGGGCGCTACGCCCTCATCACCATGTGCATCGGCGGCGGGCAGGGCATTGCGATGGTGATTGAGGCATTGCCCGGCAACTGACGCATTTTACCCATGGAAAGCAAGGAGGAAGGGGGGGCTGGCTTTTCTGCCAGTGTGCCCCTTTTTCGTCGCTTGCCATAACGAAGCGAAAATATGGCGGTCGGCCCTTCCATCCTGTTGTTCCGGCCGGATAAGAGAGGAGTAGAAGGATGATGAATCGTCAGATCGTGCTGGCATCGCGCCCGACAGGAGTGCCTACGCCGGCCAATTTCCGCCTGATCGAAAGCCCGGTAAGGGAATTGGAAGAGGGCGAAATCCTGATTGAAAACAAGGTTTTTGCGATCGACCCCGCCATTCGCGGGATGCTTGACGACAGAGAGAGCTATTTGCCGGCCGTGGCCATAGGCGGGCTGATCCCGACCATGGTGCTGGGGCGCGTCATACAGTCGCGCAATCCGGCCTTTAAGGAAGGGGATTATGGGCGCGGTTTTGTCGGGTGGGAGGAATATTCCATCCTGAACCCGGCCAATTTCGCGATTGAAAATGTCCATGTCGATCCGGCCGTTCCGCTTACCGCCTATATGGGCGCACTCGGCTGGTCGGGTATCACCGCCTATATCGGTTTGAAGCGGATCGGTGAGATGAAGGCGGGCGATACCGTCGTCATGAGTGCCGCCGCCGGGGCGGTAGGCAGTGTCGGGGGCCAGATTGCCCGGCTCAGCGGATGCCGGACCGTGGGGCTCGTCGGGTCACCGGAGAAGGCGGGTCTGATTACTGGAACCTTCGGGCTGGACGCCGCCATCAATTATCGCGCCGAAGAGGACCTGGCGGCGGCGATAAAGCGGGCCTGCCCGGATGGGGCGGATCTTTATTTCGACAATGTCGGCGGAAAAATCCTGGATAGCATGCTCCCGCAGATGCGTGATTTCGGGCGGATCGTCGTGTGCGGGATGATCGCCAACTATAATGATCAGGATAATCCGGTGCCGATCCTGAACCTGTGGCAGCTATTGGTGCACCGCATCACCATGCGTGGTTTCCTCGCCTATGAGCATCAGGATATGCTGGCCGAGGCGGAGGCGCAGCTCGGTGCGTGGATCAAATCCGGGGAACTGATCGCGCTGGAAAATGTGACGACAGGGATCGAAAATACGCCGGAGGCCTTCATCCGCCTGATGTCCGGGACGACGACTGGGAAAACCATTGTGCGCCTGAATGACGGGGTGACGACACTTTGACCGGATGAAAATGGGGGGAAGGGGCGCCTGCTCCTTCCCCCAATAGGGTGTTTTCTGATGGGTCCTGCCCCGAGGACGGCTCGATATTGCCCTCCGGTTGCCTTCGGCCCCAGCCCTGACGGCCTGCAAATGGCGCTTTCCCGCGCTTCCGGTGCTCACGTACAAGAAGTACGCTGCGCGTCGGTTCACGAAAAATCACCATTTTTGGCACGTCATCTTCTGAATGGTGATCCGTCCTAGAGTTGCGGCGGTTCCTCATTCGGGTCCGCGCGCAGCAGATAGTCGACATAATTGTGAAAATAATGATTTCCGCGTTCATTCCGTCCGAAAATGACTGTTTTGAGCGCGCCCGATTCCAGCCCCTTCTGCACTTGAAGCCCGACGCCATAATCCTCGTCATTCACGACGTCGCGCAACCAGTCCATCATCCCTTCGATGGCAGCGGCGTCTTCGGCGTCGCGGGGTGGGGCCTTGCGTATGAATATTAGGTTGGTGATATTGGTGCCGGGGGTATCGCCAGGGATGAGTTGTGCCACCTGGGTCAGTTCCGGCGCGAAGAAAATGCTGACATTGGGGAAGATGGTGCGCACGAAGTCATAGCCTTGATTTTCATGTGCTCCCCATTGTTCGCGGGGTATCGCGCCTAACGCTTCCCTGATCTTCACCTGCGGATAGCCGACGCGCATATGCGGCCCAAAGGCGGTGAAATGCATGATGTTGCTGAAACTGCGCGGGTGAATGGTGGTCGGATGAGCCGCCGCGAAATGATAGCCCTCCAGATAACCATCATAGGCGATTTTCCAGTTCGGTCCGTAAATGCGGCGGGTTCCGCAATAATGCCATTTGTCGAGGCCATAGACTTCGAGATCGTCCAGCATCCCGCCCAGATGTTTCCTGATGTCGAAATTCATGCCGGGGGTCAGGCAAACCCAGACGATACCGCCGGCTTCTGCCGCCGGCAATTGGGTCAGGTTGCGTTCCTCCTTGCAGACGGGGCCGAATTTCTTCGGTTCGGCGACGCCGATCAGCTTGCCGTCATTACCGAAGGTCCATGCATGATAGGGGCAGGAAAAGCGCCTGGCATTGCCATGGCCTTCGGGCCTTAAAATCATGCCGCGATGGGTGCAGACGTTCAGCATCGCGGAAACGCCGCCATCTGATTTGCGGGTGATGAGGATCGGTTTGCCCAGCAGTTCCATCGCCTTGTAATCGCCCGGTTGGGGTATTTCGGCACTGAGGGCCGCGAGGAGCGGCATCTTCATGAAGATTTCGGATTTCTCGCGTTCGAAATAGGCCGGGTCAGTATAGGCCGAGGCAGCAACTTCCAGGGAAGTGGCGGCGCTGTCGGTCGTATCGGTTTCGACATATTCCAGCATTTTTTCGGCTTCATGGCCGATCGTTTCGTGATAGCCCATCCTGTCCTCTCATGCCTGTATGACCTGAAGGTCTGTTCTGCGGAAAAATAGCGCAGGGCGCGGGTGCGGATTTCCGTTCGCTATCCTTATCGTGCCGTGAACAATTCTGCACTCTGACTAGCGCTAGTTGCGCCGCTGGCATCATTTGCCACCATGCCCGGCAAATGGAGCGGAGAGGGCATGACATATGATGATTGATCTGAGCGGCAAGGTTGCGCTGGTTACGGGGGCGGCCTCTGCGGGCGGTCTCGGATTTGCTGCCGCTCATGTGATGGCCCGGCAGGGGGCGGCGCTGTTCCTGACCGATATCGATGGAGATGCCGTTGCGGCCCGGGCTGCCGAGTTGCGGGATAAGGGCTTTCAGGCGCAGGCGATGGAGCATGACGTGACCGATGAAGCCGCCTGGGACATGGTGATGGAGGCTATTGTCGCGGCTTATGATCGTCTTGATATAGGGGTCAACAATGCGGGTATTGCCGTGCTGCGCCCGATGAGTGCGATGACCATGGAGGACTGGCGGCGGCAGTTGTCGATCAACCTCGATAGCGTCTATCTCGGTACCAAAGCCGTGCTCGATCAGATGCGCCGACAGGGGCAAGGCGGCTCCATCATCAACATGTCGTCGGTCGCGGGGCTGGTCGGCGTTGAGGGGACATCCGCCTATGCGGCCAGCAAGGGTGGGGTCCGTCTGTTTTCCAAGACCGTGGCGCTGGAAGCCGCGCCGGAGAATATCCGGGTCAACACCGTGCACCCCGGCATGATCTGGACTGACATGCAGAAGGTCGCCATCGCCGATAATAAGGAGGTGTTCGATCAGATCATCGCCGCCGTGCCGATGCGCCGCATGGGCGAACCGGCGGATATCGGCGCGATGGTGGCGTTTCTCGCTTCGGACGATGCGAAATATATTACCGGTGCCGAATTCATTGTGGATGGAGGAATGGTTGCGCAATAAACTCGTCCAAAAACAAGAGGTAAGTGGTGCAACCCGACGCGGAAGGACCATGGTATCAAACGCGATTAGGAGTATAAGGAATGGCTGAAAGCGACCCTCGCATAAAGGGAGTCCCTTTGCCGCGATGCCCCGGAACATCGGTGCGTGATCTGGCGTTGGCGGACACCAATCCGGTGCCGGAATTTCTCTATACGGATGAATATGAAAATCTGGGTTCAGAACCGATCCCGGCGGCGCGCTATACGGACCCTGCCTTTTTCGAGCTGGAAAAGCAGAAAATGTGGCCATGCGTGTGGCAATTTGCGGCGCGTGAAGAGGAAATGCCCGAACCGGGGGATTATGTCGTTTATGAGAATGTCGGCAAATCCTTCCTTCTGATACGGCAGGATGATGGTTCGGTCCGTGCTTTTGCAAATGTCTGTCTGCATCGCGGTCGCAAGCTGAAGATCGAAGATGGCTGGACCAATGAACTGCAATGCCCGTTCCATGGCTTTACCTGGAATAATGACGGGTCCCTGAAGCAAATACCGTGCCGGTGGGATTTTACTCATCTGAAGGATGAGAAGATGAATCTGCCTGAAATCAGTGTTGGGCGCTGGGGCGGGTATATTTTCATCCGCGAGGCGAATGACGGTCCCGGACTGGAGGAATATCTGGCGCCGATGCCGGAGCATTTCAAACGCTGGCGGCAGGAAGAATGCGTGACCGCCATGTGGGTCGGCAAGGTTGTGCCGGCCAACTGGAAGGTGGTGATGGAAGCTTTTATGGAAAGCTGGCACACCGTCGTGACCCACCCCCAATTACTGCCGTTCACAGGGGATGCCAATTCGCTTTACAATATTTACGGCGATTATGTGAATATGACGGTCACGCCCTTTGGCACTATGTCTCCGCATATCGACCCGAGCGGGAAGGAACAGCAATGGATCGTCGATGAGTTCGTCAAATATAATGGGCGTTCGTCGGATAATTATGACGAGGAAAGCGCAGGCGGAGGATATAATGTGAAAGTGCCTGATGGCGTCAGCGCGCGTGCGGCGCTGGGGGCATCTCTTCGCGAAACCACGACCAAAATGTTCGGGCATGATGTCAGCTTTGCTTCCGATGCCGAAATGATGGATGCGATTTTATATAATGTGTTCCCGAATTTCAGCCCTTGGGCGGGGTTCCAGCCCAATATCGTTTATCGCTGGCGGCCGTGGCATGATGTCGATCATTGCCTGATGGAGGTACGGGTTCTGACGCGTGTTCCGCCGGGACAGGAGCGGCCAAGGGCGCCGAAGATGAAGTTTCTGGATGTGAACCAGAGATGGATCGAAGCACCGGAACTCGGAATTCTCGCTGATGTGTTCGAACAGGATATGGAAAATCTGCCTCATGTGCAGACGGGCCTGAAAGCGACGCTGAACAACAGGGTAGAACTCGGCAATTATCAGGAAATCCAGATCCGTCAGTTCCAGAATACGTTGGAGAAATTCGTAGAAGACCAACTCTGAATGCATGAAAAAAGAAGGGCCGGGGCGATGATGCTCCGGCTCTTTTGGCTATGGTTATTTTGACTATGCTGACGATGCCGGAGAGGGGGCGGGTCGCGACCTTTCCGGCATTCATGTGTCAGAATTCAAAGCCCAGTTGTATGCCATAGACGCGGGGTTCGCGGGCAGTGGCAAAGCCCCAATAGACAGGGAAAGCCGACGCGACGAAGGATGTCTGCGTCCCGCGATCGTCCAGCAGGTTGCGGACGAAACCGGTAAGCCGATATTTCGCCCGGTCATTGATGTTGAAGATGAGCGAGAGGCTGACATCCACCAGATTCTGCGTATCCGACCGCAGGCGCGGGTCGTTGCGGGGTACGGTGATGACGGTGCCGTCAGGGGCGCTGATGGCTTCGGCATAGATGGCCGGGTCCGCCGCAATCTGTTGATCGTAACGGGACAGATACCGATAACCGGCATTGAGCTTCAGCTTGCCGTTCTGGCTGCCCAGATAGACCGGGGCTTCATATTCGGCATTGATCGATGCGGTGATTTTCGGCGCATAGATCATATCCACACCGGAATAGTCGAAGGTCCGGCTGATCGCCCCGGTCGTAGTCGTAACGGGCTGATTGACGATGAAGCCTGTGAACTTCGTATCGATATAGCCCATTGATCCGCGCAGGGTCAGGCGTTCCAGAGGGCGCAGGGTGAAATCAGCTTCCAGCCCCTGAATGCGGGCGGCCGCCGCATTGATGACAACGGTTTGCGGCAAGGCAACGCCTGCAACAGACACCTCGCTGTTTTGCTGAATATTTTTATAGTCGGAATAAAAGGCGGCAATGTTCAGGCTCGCCTTGCGGTCCCAGAATTCGCTCTTGATACCGACTTCATAGGCATCCACCGTTTCCGGATTATAGGGGAGGGATGCCGCATATTCGGTCAGGGCGCGCCCGTTGAACCCGCCGGACCGATAGCCCCGCGACCAGGATGCATAGAGCATCAGATCATTATTGGGGCGATAATCCAGGCCGATTTTCGGCGTGAATTTGCTCCATGATTTACTGTTGCGGGCGCCGCTGAAATCTGCGGTAGGAGTGCCCGGGTCGGTATAGGCGATACGCATTTCCTTCTTGTCATGCGTATAGCGTCCACCACCGGACAGCCGCACCTTGTCGAAAATCTCCCAGTTGAAGTCGATGAACCCGGCATAGGATTCCGACCAGCCCGTCGCATCCTGATGGGTCAGGGCAGCTCCGAAAACGCTGGTATATTGATCGAGATGATAGCGGCTGTTGAAATAATATAACCCGGCCACATAGTCGAAACCGCTGAATACATGGCCTGATGCGCGCAGTTCCTGACTGAACTGATGGTAATTTTGATCCCGTTGCGCCAGATAAAGGCCATTGGTGGCGAAATCCTGCAGAATATCGTCGGTGCTTTTACGATAGGCGGTGACGGATGTCAGGGTGACGCCGTTCAGACGCCAGTTCATCTCTCCGGTGATACCATAGGCGCGATATTTCCCGTACAGACTGGCCGGGGCCATGGTTTTGTAAACGCCGTCGACATTGTCCCGATTGATCAGCAGAGGCGGCAAATAGGCTGCGAATGCGTCTCCAGGCGATGTCAAAGGCCCCAGTGTCGGGTCGAAGTCCTGCTCCTGCCGGTCGACGGTGACAAGCGCATCGAAATTGCTGCTGGGTGTGAACAGCAGGCTGGCGCCGTAATTTTCATTATTCGTGCCGCCGCGATGTGCACCGCCACGGCCCATGTCGCGATAATAGCCGCTGCCATCGGTGTGCATGTAAAACAGCTTGACCGCAAGCAGGTCGGGGGCGACGGGAAGGTTGACGACGCCCTTGGCGCTGATCTGGTCATAGCTGCCGATGCCGGCTTCGAATTTGCCGCCCCATTCGCCGGTCGGGCGAGTGCGTTTGACATTGATGACGCCCGCAATGGTGTTGCGGCCAAACAGCGTTCCCTGCGGACCGCGCAGCACTTCGATGGACGCGATGTCGAAGAAATCGAGCATCTGCCCGGTGGAGGTGCCGATATAGACACCGTCGATGTTGACCCCGACCGCCGGATCGAACGATTTTTCGATATCCGCAAAGGCGATGCCGCGGATCGAGATGTTCGCGGCTGCCGCGCCGGTGCCGCCGCTCGTGATGATGACGTTCGGGGCCGCGCCCTGAAGATCCCCGATAGTGAGAGCCGCCGCGCCTTCCAGTTGCGCCGGCGCGATGGCCGTCACGGCAACGGGGGTATCGTGCAGGCTTTCCGCCCTTCGGCGGGCCGATACGATGATGTCGGCGACCCCTTCGGATGCGCCGGGCTGAGTTTCGCTGTCTTGCGCCTGTGCCGGGGCTGCCCAGTACAGGGAGCCTCCCAACGCCAGCAGTACGGGCGCGTGAATGATGGCCTTGAACATGTCTTCTCCCAGTATCTTTTAAAACCCGTTGAACAGGTTCCCGTTTTGATTTTCTGAGTTCGGCCGTGCCCGAAATAAGGGCAGCCAGTGATGATGGATGAGCAATTTTCCCATGCTTGCGTACTATGATTTCCGGTAGGTCTTTGAGGCCGGGGAAGGAGGCCGGTAGGGTTCCTCACCTGAGACAAAGCATAGGCGACAGGCCGGGCGGAAGGCGCGAGGGTGAGGGGTGCATTCGACATTTCAAAAAGCAGGTGAGATTTCGGGGTGAATCGTCAGGAGAAATTTGGCGGAACCGGGGCGGTTCGGGCGGGTCAAGAATTTGATGCGTCCGTGCTGGAAGAATGGATGCGGTCTCATGTGGAGGATTTTGCCGGGCCGGTTACAGTCGAACAGTTCAAGGGGGGGCAGTCCAACCCGACCTATAAGTTGGTAACACCCCGTCGATCCTATGTGCTGCGCCGTAAACCGCCGGGGAAGCTGTTGCCCGGAGCCCATGCGGTGGAACGGGAATATCGGGTGCTGAGCGCCTTGGGAAAGGCGGGTTTTCCCGTCGCTCCGGTCCATGGCCTGTGTGAAGATGCCGCGGTGATCGGCACGCCTTTCTATATGATGGATATGGTCGAGGGGCGCATATTCTGGGATTCGACCCTGCCGGACCTGAGCGCGGCGGAGCGTCCCCGCTATTTCGATGCGATGAATGAGGCGATAGCAGGGCTGCACAGGCTGGATTATCAGGCGATCGGGCTGGGCGATTATGGCAAGCCCGGCAATTATTTCGGGCGCCAGATCTCCCGCTGGTCCCGCCAGTATCGCGAAGATATGGAGGCCGGTCGGTTAGACGATATGGACTGGCTGGCCGACTGGCTGGAGCAGCACATTCCCGAAGGGGATGAAACCAGCATTGTCCATGGCGATTTTCGTGCCGACAATATGATCTGGCACCCGAGCGAGCCGCGTATATTGGCGGTACTGGACTGGGAGCTTTCCACATTGGGGCACCCTCTGGCGGATTTTACCTATCATCTGATGATGTATCATCTGCCCCCGCATATTATCGGCGGGTTCAAGGGGGTCGATCTGGCGGCGCTCGCCATACCGCCACAGGACGACTATGTTGCTGCCTATTGCGAGAGAACGGGACGCAGCGGCATAGACAATCTGCCTTTTTATCTGGCCTTCAACATGTTCCGTTTTGCCGCCATCCTCCATGGCATAAAAGGGCGAATGGCCCGCGGTACGGCGGCGTCACCGGAGGCGCAATCGCTGGTCGATACTCTGCCCGAACTCGCCGCCATCGGCCGCCGGACCGCGCAGCAAGGCTGACCGTGGCGGTCGGCGCATAATCCTATGATCGAGAGGGAATATCATGTTCAGCACTGATCGCGCTCAGGCGATGGCGGATAAGGTCGAGGCCTTCGTGCGCGAAACCATTATCCCTTATGAAAAAGATCCGCGGTGTGGCTTTCACGGGCCGAGCGACGATCTGGTGGTGGAAATGCGCGAAAAGGCGCGCGCGGCCGGTGTGCTGACACCGCATATTCTGCCCGACGGTGCGCATCTGACGCAGCGGGAAACCGCAACGGTCCTTATCAGGTCCGGCCTGTCGCCACTGGGGCCGCTGGCGTGCAACACAATGGCCCCGGATGAAGGGAATATGTATCTTCTCGGCCATGTCGCCACTGCGGAGCAGAAAGACCGTTTTCTGAAGCCGCTGGTGGAAGGGCGGGCGCGCTCGGCCTTTTTCATGACCGAACCGGCCGATGATGAAGGCGCCGGGTCTGATCCGTCGATGATGAAAACCGTCTGCCACCCCGATGGCAATCATTGGGTCATCAATGGGCGGAAGGCGTTCATCACCGGCGCAGAGGGGGCGAAGGTCGGCATCGTCATGGCGAAAAGCGATGATGGCGCCTGCATGTTCCTTGTGGATCTGCCGAATCCTGCCATTCGGATCGAACGGGTGTTGGATACCATCGACAGTTCGATGCCTGGAGGGCATGCGGTCGTGGCCATCGATAATCTGCGCGTTCCTGCCGATCAGATGCTGGGGGCGAGCGGCGAAGGCTTCAAATATGCGCAGGTGCGTTTGTCTCCGGCGCGGTTGTCGCACTGCATGCGCTGGCTGGGCGGCTGTATTCGGGCGCAGGAAATCGCGTCCGCCTATGCCTGCCGCCGCACCGCGTTCGGCAAGCCTCTGGTCGATCATGAAGGGGTAGGTTTCATGCTGGCCGAAAATATGATCGACATTCAACAATGCGAACTGATGATCGACTGGGCGGCATCGGTGCTGGACAGCGGATCGCTGGGAACGGTTGAAAGCTCGATGGCCAAGGTGGCCGTGTCCGAGGCATTGATGCGGATTGCGGATAAATGCGTGCAGGCAATGGGCGGTACAGGCGTGACGCAGGACACGATCGTCGAACAGATATTCCGCGAGGTGCGGGCTTTCCGCATCTATGACGGCCCGACCGAAGTACATAAATGGAGCCTCGCCAAGAAGATCAAGCGAGCCCACCGGACGGCCTGAAGCACGCTGACTGGCGTAACTGTCAGTAGGCAACAGAGGGTAAGACGGCCCTATTCTTTCCCCGAAAGAATAAAGGAAGGAGGGGGCGCCATGGCGGAACTGCCGGCACGGTTTGATTATATTATTATCGGTGCGGGGTCCGCCGGTTGCGTGCTGGCCGAAAGGCTGTCCGCCGACGGGCGGCACCAGGTTCTGCTGGTGGAAGCGGGCGGGAAGGCGGCCTCCCCGCTCGTTACCATGCCCAAGGGCATAGCGAAGCTCGTCGCCAATCCCGATTATGTCTGGCCCTATCGGATCAGTCAGCCCCGCCATGCCGGCGGCAAGGCCGAGGAAATATGGATCAGGGGTAAGGGGCTGGGGGGCTCATCGTCGATCAACGGAATGATCTGGAGCCGAGGCGAGCCGCAGGATTATGATGACTGGCAGGCCGCCGGGGCGACGGGATGGGATGCCGAGGCGATGCTCGCCGCCTATCGTCAGCTGGAGGATCATGACCTTGGGCCTTCACCTCTTCGCGGTTCGGGCGGGCCGGTGCATGTGACGGCGAAAACCTATCGCTATCCGCTGGCCGAGCGGATGATCGCGGCCGGTGAGCAAATGGGGCTGAAGCGGACCGACGATCTCAACTCTCTGACAGGGGGGCGGGTCGGCTATTATTGCCACAACATCCGGCATGGGCGCAGGCAAGGCGGGGCAAAGGCCTTTTTGCGACGGGCCTCCGGTCGCCGGAACCTCCATATTCTGACGGATATGGTCGCCAGCCATGTGCTCCTGGCAGATGGCAGGGCGACCGGAGTGGAACTGATCGGCGGTGCACGAGGGCGGTTTCAGGTTGAGTGTGCGGGAGAGGTTATCCTGAGCGCTGGGACGATCGAGAGCCCGCAGATATTGCAGCGTTCCGGTATCGGCGACGGCAACAGGCTATCGGCCGTCGGTGTGCCGGTCCATCACCATAACCCGCATGTCGGGCGGCATATGCTCGAACATCTTTCCTATTCCATGCCGTTTCGGCTGAAGCGGGATGTCGGCATCGAGCGGCGGTATCACGGGCTGGGGTTGCTCGGCTCCATCGCCCGCTATTATCTGTTACGGGATGGTCCGATGGCGACCGGGCCTTTTGAGGTCGGCGCTTTTTTCAGCACCGGGGTACAGGGGCCGCGCACCGATTTTCAGCTCTATCTCAGCGGTTATATGTTTGCGCTGGGGGATGGGAATGACCCGGTGCCGCTCGGCAATATCGACAAGCGGCCGGGTATGACCGCGTCGGGAACCCTGCTGCGTCAGACCAGTGAGGGAGAGATAGACATAAACGGTCCGAATGCGGGCGATGGCGCGTGCATCTGCCCGAACTGGCTGTCGACCGAGGAGGACCGGCGCGGTGCGGTCGCCGCTATCCGGGCGATGCGCAATTATGCAGGCCAGCCCATATTGTCCGACGATGTGGGGGAAGAAGTCCTGCCGGGCGCGTCGCTACAGACGGATGAGGAGATATTGGATAATTTCCGGTCGCTGTCGACCAGCGGGCTGCACGGTGTGGGCACCTGTCGTATGGGCGTGGAAGGCGAAAGCGTGCTGGACCCGCATTTGCGCGTGCGGGGCGTTGACGGGCTGCGCGTGATCGATTGCTCCGCGATGCCCGGCCTCGTGACCGGAAATACCAATGCCCCGGCAATGGCGACCGGGTGGCGCGGGGCGGATATCATTCTGTCCGGGCGGCGCTGACAGGCGGGACAGTGGAAACCGGGGAGGGGGCTCAGGCGCTGTCGCTCGTATCTGGCGGTGAGGCTGTTCCCGCGCTGCCCGCGTAAACGCTGAGGACCGAGGCGACGATCATGTCCCGCACGCTGTTGACCCTGTCTTCCGCCCCCAAAACGCGGCTGTTCAGCAACAATCCCATATGGGCGGCTATGACGAAATCGCTGACCAGTTGCAGCTTCTGGAAATGATGTTCCCACTGAGGGAAGTGGTGGACCATTTCCTCCAGCCAGATCTGATCGAAACGCTGCGCCATCGGATAGAAAAATTCAGCAATGCCCGGATCGGTGCGGGCGGCGATGGCGATTTCCAGATAGGCCGTATGATCCGGTTCATGCAGGCTTTCCCAATGCAATTCCGCTGCTCTGGCCACGAAATTGCGGTCATTGTCTATGATACCGAGATAATCGGTGATGAACCGGTGCATCCGCTTGTAGAACAGATATTCGGTCAAAGCCGCGACCAGTTGTAATTTTCCCGCGAAATGATGGTGCAGGGCCCCGCGGGAAACGCCGGATCGGGTGCAGATCGCGGGGATGGACAGCCCGGAATAGCTTGCTTCGACAAGGCAGGCTATGGCGGCGTCAAATATCTTCTGACGGGTTTGCCCGCTTTTCAGCTGCTGCCATTTGGCGTCTTTGGGCACAAGGCTGTGCGGGCGGACCTTGCTCAGCAGCCTTTCCTCTCTTCCGGTTACGGATCGCTGTTTGGTGGACTCGGGCAATGGGAGACTTTCCGTATACTGGTTAAATTATTAGTTTCGGACCGCATCTTTGCCTTGTTAAAACAGGAAGGTCATCCTGTTTATGCGAGATATGCCCGAACGCGGGTGGCTTCGTATCAATCGGACAAGATACAGGACAGAAAAGCGGATGGCTTTCGTGGTCATGGTTTTTTCGGGAAATCCTGCAACATATTGATATTAAAAATAATTATGATTGTAAATCATATCTCGGAGAGGGGTGTAATGAAAAATCGCCATTTCATGCAATTTGGTACTGTGCTGGCTGTCGTCGCCGTTACACCGGCTTATGCGCAGGATGAAAGTGCATCCGCCGCCAATACCGGCATTCAGGATATTGTCGTTACCGCGCAGAAGCGCGAGCAGAATATGCAGGATGTTCCGATCGCCGTATCCGCGGTGAGCGGCGAAGCTCTCGGGTCGATGCAGGTGACGACGTTGCAGGCATTGCAGGGATCAATCCCCAATACGCAGATTGCCGGGTTCGCCAATGCGCCGAACACGGCGGTCTTTTCGATCCGCGGGATCGGCGTGATCGAGCCTGATCCCTATGCGGGCAATACCGTGTCCATCGTCGTGGACGGCGTCCCTCAGTTCTTCAGTATGGGCGCGCTACTCGACATGTACGATGTGGAGCGGGTTGAGGTGCTGCGCGGTCCGCAGGGAACGCTTTTTGGCGCCAATACGACCGGCGGTGTGGTCAATGTGATGACCGCGCGTCCGACCGGGGAATTCGGCGGATATGTCAAAGGCAATGTCGGCAACTGGAATCGCTTTGATGTTTCCGGCTCGGTCGAAATGCCGATTGTCTCCGACGTTCTCTCCCTGAAAGTGGCGGGTATTCATACTGAGCGTGACGGCTGGGTGACGAATATCTGGAACGGCAAGGACATGGGCAGCAAGAATGTCGATGCCATTCGCGGGATGCTCTATTTTACCCCGACGCCGAGCCTGAGTGTCACGCTGCAGGGCGAATATGTCGCCGCCCGCAACGGTGCGCCGGTCGTCATCAACGGCGCGCAGCCGGGCGAAGGCAATTATGTCGCCGCCGGTACTTATGCGAATGGTGCCGAATACCCGATGTACATGTCGCCTTGCGCCGTGGTCGGCGAGCGTTGTTCCGCGCCGGACAGATATTATTCCGGTAATAACAGCGTGCCGGACAAGTCCAATATGGACACTTATTTCACGGTATTGACGGTTGAGGCCAAGGATACGGCGCTCGGTGATATTACGTCGATCACTGGCTATAAGAATTTTAAGCTGTTCGAATATACCGATCAGGACGGTACGGCGGAAAGTAACGGGGCAACCCGTCGTCGTACCAAGGGCTGGCAGTTCAGTCAGGAATTGCGGTCGAGCTTTGACCTGACCGATGCGACCAATGTCATCGCCGGCGCCTTTTTCCTGAAGACCCATTATGACCATTATCAGATGTATCATCTAGATTTCGCGTCGCCGGGTCTGGCTCAGTTCAACACGCAGGATCAGGATACGGAATCTCTTTCGGCCTTTGCGCAGAGCTATACCAGGCTGGCCGAAGGGCTGACCTTTCAGGCGGGCATCCGCTATACACATGACAAGATCGATGCGCGCTCGACGCTCGATTATGCGATGGACCTGCCGGACCTGACCGATCCGGACTGGGACGGTGGCCTCTATGGTTCCGGGGTCACGCATCAGATTGATACCGGCGGCAAGAAGAGCTGGGACAATATCGGGTGGAAGCTGGGACTGGATTATGAAATCGCTCCGCGTCAGATGCTCTATGCGAGCTGGGCGCGTGGATTCAAATCCGGTGGCTTCACCGGGCGCATCGGTGCGCTGGCCGATGGCGATACGCCGTTCGGGCCGGAAAAGGTCGATACGTTCGAAGTGGGCGTGAAGGCTGATTTCTTCGACCGTCGCCTGCGCACCAACCTCGCATTCTTCTATACCAATTATCGGGATATGCAGGTCGCGCAGATCTATTTCGACCCCGATACCAATGTGCAGGGTAACCGTATCCTCAACGCCGGCAAGTCGGAGATCAAGGGGTTCGAACTGGAAGTGACGGCCGCCCCGGTGTCCGGGGTCACGCTGAACGGGTCTCTCGCCTATCTCGACGCCAAATATAAGGAGTTCGATTATTTCGATCCGGTGTCGCTGATCGTCTATGACATGAAAGGCAAGCGGTTGCAGAATGCGCCCAAATGGTCGGCTTCGCTTGGTGCCAATTATGATATGGATTTCGGTGACGGATCCAGCGCGGTTTTCAACATCAACTGGAACTATGTCGCGAAGAAATATTATACGGCGATCCTCGATACGCCCCGTTCTGAAGTGCAGCCGACCTATCTGGTCGATACCTCGCTGACATTCCATCCCGCTGGCAACCGTTTTGAAATCAGCCTGTGGGGCAAGAATATCTTCGACAAACGCTATATGTCGTCAGTCTATGACTCGCCCGGCTATATGGGCATCGCGTCTTATGGCTCCCCGCGCGAATATGGCATTTCCGGCAAGGTAAAGTTCTGATGATCGGTGCGCCCGGTCTCTTCTCGTCATTCCGGTGCCGGGAAGAGACCGGGCGTACGCCTTTGATTGCATGACAGGAGCGGTGAATGGGACGTTTGGACGGTCGAGTGGCCTTGATTACCGGCGGGGCGTCCGGCCTCGGAGCGGAGGATGCGCGGGTGATGGCGCGCGAAGGCGCCAGGGTGGTCCTGACCGACGTGCAGCAGGATCAGGGAGAAAAGGTCGCGGCGGAAATTCCGGGGGCGATTTATCTGCGTCATGATGTGTCGAGCGAGACGGACTGGCAGAAAGTCGTCGCCCATGTCGTCGGTCTTTACGGTCATATCGACATATTGGTGAATAATGCCGGGCTGGTGCGGTTCGGCACCATAGAGGAAATGAGCTTCGCCGATTATAAGCTTCAGATAGATGTGATGCTCGACAGCACCTTTCTGGGCTGCAAATATGTCATTCCCCATATGCCGCATGACGGCAAGGGTTCCATCATCAACATGGCGTCGATCGGTGGCATAAAGGGCATAAGTGCCATTCCCGCTTATGCTGCGGCCAAGGGCGGGATCATCGCGATGACCCGTTCCATTGCCATTCACTGCCGCGAGCAGGGCTATCACATCCGCGTCAATTCCATTGCGCCGGGCGGCATCGTTACGCCGATGACGGCCCAGGCCGTGGCCGCGCTCGATGTCGAGGATCCGGGCCTCAAACAGAATCGGGATCATGGCATGGGGCAGCCCGCCGACATCGCCAATATGGTGCTTTATCTGGCAAGCGACGAGGGGCGGCATATCACCGGGACCAATATCGTCATCGATAATGGCGAAACCATTGGCTGAGGAGCTCAGGCAGATGTCCAATATTCCCCTTCGTCCGATCCCTTCGGAACAGCGGCGCATCATGCAGATATGTTGGGTCGTCGACGATATCGATGCGGCAATGGCGAACTGGACGGAGGTCATGGGGATCGGGCCGTTCATTCTCTTCCGGGATCTGCATCTCGACAATATCCGGTATCGCGGAGAGCCGACATCAACGCGCTTTTCCGTCGCCATAGCGCAGGCCGGGGGCGTGCAGGTCGAACTGGCGCAGCAGCATTGCGATAATCCGTCCGCCTATCGCGATCTGGTGGCCAAAGGGCAGAATGGGCTGCACCATATCGCCATTTATGTGAGAGATTATGATGCGGCGCTTTCGCATTTTACCCTGCAGGGCTTCGTTCCCGCAGTGGACGGTGTGTTTGGCGACATGCGTTTCGCCTATATCGATACATCGGCCCGGCTCGGTTGTATGGTGGAAATCATAGAAGCGCACCCGGCGCAGGATGCGATATTCGCCCGGGCGGCGGAGGCGGCCGAAGGCTGGAACTGCGTAACCGATCCGGTCCGTCCCGGCTTTCCCGAAAATTGAGATCACAGGAGAGAGAAATGACCAGCATCCCCGTCGAAGAGCGTTTTGCGTTGCAGGATTTGATGACCGATTATTGCTATGCGGTCGATAAGCTGACGGATGTCGAAGAACTGCTCGATCTGTTTACCGAGGATGCGGTGCTGGATCTTTCCGACATCGGCCTGCCCCTGATGGAAGGGCGGACTGAATATCGCAAATTTTACGATGCCGTTTTTGCCGATATGTCGCACCATACCCATTATATCGGCAATTTCCGGGTCGAATCCTATGATGGCGACAAGGCCGTCATGCGCGCTTATGTGCAGGGGCTGGGCCGTTCCAGGGATGGCAATGAAGTTCATGTCCATGTTCGCTATCGCATGGATTGCGTGAAGCGTGGCGGCGCATGGAAGTGCCAACGCTATTTCATTTTCGCGGGAATGCCGCTGCCCAGCTCTCTCAACGAAATTCATGGGGATCGCTGAAGCGTCCCGTCCCGATCAACCTGCACCAAGGAGACTGCACCATGGCTACGATAGTCGATAAAGCTTCGGCGCCTGCTTCCTACCCCACCCATCCCGATGCGGAGATTCCGGCCGCGCGGGGCGACCGTATCAGCGGCGATCGCTACTGGTCGAAGGAATTTGCCGATCGCGAGTGGGAGCATATGTGGAAGCGCGTCTGGCATGTCGGTGGACGTATCAGCCAGCTTGAGGAGGCGGGCGATTTCATCGTCCATAATTTCCGCCATGAATCGGTGATGATGGTCAAACAGGAAGATGGCTCCATCCGTGCCTTTTTCAATGTCTGCATGCATCGCGGCAACCAGCTCGTGACCGTTCCCGAAGGCGGCGTAGCGGATAGTTTCGCCTGTCCTTATCATGGCTGGAAATGGGGGATCGACGGTTCCCTGAAATGGGTGCAGGACGCAGAGGATTTCCCGCAGGGCAATCCGTGCGGCAAGCTGCACCTGAAGGAATTGCCGTGCGAGACATGGGGAGGTTTCATTTTCTGGAGCTTCGACCCCAACGCCAGGCCGTTGCTGGAGTATCTGGATCCGATTCCGACCCTGCTCGGCAATCGCGACCTCGAAAATTACGTTCGGGTGGTGTGGCGTACCTTGCGGGTGAAGACCAACTGGAAATTCGCTTCGGACAATTTCAACGAAGCCTATCATATCCCTTCGGTCCATCCGCAATTCATGCCGATGATCGACGATCATTATGAAAATACCGTGTTTGAAATGTACCCGACCGGTCATAATCGGATGATCGAGAAATTGCAGCCGTCCTCCCGCTATCCGCTGAAGGATGAGGTGCAGCCGCTCTGGGCCGATGTCCTGCGGGAATGGGATATCAACCCCGACGAATATCAGGGGCGGGCGCAGGAAGCGCGCATTGCCTTGCAGCAGGCTCGCCGCAAGCTGGGGCCGGAACGCGGCTATGGCTATTTTGCGCAGCTCACCGACGATGAACTGACCGATCAGATGCACCACACCTGCTTCCCGAACCTGACCCTGACGGGCACGGCGGAAGGGCTGCATATATTCCGCACCGAACCGGATGCGGACGATCCCAATTGGTCGACCTTCGATTACTGGTATCTTGTGCCGAAGGTTGAAGGTGTAACTGAGGTGGCCACACTATACGGAATGCGCCCCTATGAAGAGGCCGAACATGAAACCGGTTCCTTCACCGATTATGAAGCGACCATTGCTCAGGGCGATTTTCTGGCACAGGATCTTTCCCTTGCGGAAACCCAGCAACGCGGACTGCGCTCCATGGCCTTTGAGGATTGCTATCTCGCGGGACAGGAAACGCGCGTTCGCCGTTTCCATGAAGTGTTGAACGATTATCTGGAAGGGCGCCGGTAAGGCTCTTTTCCCATGGAGGGCGAGGCGCATCGGCGGTTCGCCCTCCGGTATTTTTCGTCCTGCAAAAATGCAGGCCATATGTGATAATTTCCCATATTGAGTGCATAAGTGCAATCTGTCAGATTGCCTGCAAGGATTTCAGATCGAGAGAGGATTGCCGGATATGCGCGAGATTTCGTCTAAGCTCGCTTTCGCCGACCAGTCGGTGCCGACCCGCTATAGCGAAGTGTTCGATCCCAATAATGGCGGGGTTCAGGCCCGTGTCGCGCTGGGGGATGCCGCCTTGCTGGATAAGGTGGTCGAAGCCGCGAAGCAGGCTCAGCCTGCATGGGCCGCCGTTAATCCGCAGCGCCGCGCGCGGGTGATGTTCGCATTCAAGGCGCTGGTCGAGCAGAATATGGAGGAACTGGCCCACCTGCTGTCGTCCGAGCATGGCAAGGTGATCGCCGATTCCAAAGGTGATATTCAGCGCGGGCTGGAGGTGATCGAATTCTGCTGCGGCATCCCCCATGTTCTCAAGGGGGAATATACCCAGGGTGCGGGGCCGGGCATCGACGTCTATTCGATGCGTCAGCCGATCGGCATCGGCGCGGGTATCACGCCCTTCAACTTTCCGGCGATGATCCCGCTCTGGATGGGCGGCGTGGCGGTCGCGACCGGTAATGCATTCATTCTGAAACCTTCGGAACGCGATCCGTCCGTGCCGGTTCGTCTGGCCGAGCTGTTCCTTGAAGCCGGACTGCCCGAAGGGGTTTTCCAGGTCGTGCAGGGCGACAAGGAAATGGTCGACG
>SBGG01000042.1 GCA_006226685.1 Sphingomonadales bacterium | reverse complement strand
CCGGCAAGGCTGTTCGGCCCCGCCGACACGATATCCACTTCGACCATATCGCCGATTCCGACCCCTTCGGCGAAGAAATGCACCGATTGCAGCCAAGGCGATTTGCCGACGAGCTGGCCCGGCTTGCGGCCCGGCTTTTCGATCAGCACATGGGTGCGCTTGCCGACCGTCGCCTGATTAAAGGCCTGTTGATCGGCGATGATCTGCGCCTGCAGTCGTTGCAGGCGCTCGTCCATGATTTCCGGCGCGATCTGGCCGCGCATGTCGGCGGCAGGCGTGCCGGGACGCGGCGAATATTTGAACGAGAAGGCATAGGCATAGCCGACCTCGCGCACGAGGGAGAGTGTCGCCTCGAAATCGGCGTCGCTTTCGCCGGGGAAGCCGACGATGAAATCGCCCGAAAGCGCGATGTCGGGCCGTGCGGCGCGTACCCGGTCGAGCAGGTGCAAATAGCTGTCGCGTGTATGGCTGCGGTTCATCGCCTTCAATATCGGGTCGGACCCCGACTGCACCGGCAGATGAAGATAGGGCATCAGCTTGCCGACATCGCCATGGGCGGCGATCAGGCCGTCCGACATGTCGTTGGGATGGCTGGTGGTGTAGCGGATGCGCTCCAGTCCATCCATTCGGTCGAGTTCGCGGATCAGGCCATCGAGGCCGCGTTCCCGTCCTGAGGAATCTTCCCCGGTCCATGCGTTAACATTCTGACCAAGAAGCGTTATTTCACGAACGCCGCCATCGATCAGCGCTTTCGCCTCGTCGATGATCGCACTCCACGGACGACTGATTTCCGCGCCGCGGGTATAGGGAACGACACAATAGGTGCAGAATTTGTCGCACCCTTCCTGCACCGTCAGAAAGGCGGTGGGGCGGGGCTGTTTCGGTCGGTCGGGTAGTGCGCCGAATTTCGAGTTGGCGGGCATGTCGGTGTCCAGCGCCGCTTCGCCGCGCGTCGCCTTGCCGATCAGGTCGGGCAGGCGGTGATAGGCCTGCGGGCCGACGACGATGTCCACCATGCCGGTGCGGCGGGTGATCTCCGGCCCCTCGGCCTGCGCGACGCAGCCCGCGACCGCAATCATCGGGCGGCTGCCGTCCTCGCGGCGGAGGCGGCCAATGTCTGAATAGACTTTTTCCGCGGCTTTCTCGCGAATGTGACAGGTGTTGAGCACCACCATATCGGCCTGTGCGCCGTCCTCGACCGGGGTCATTCCCTGCGCGCCGAGCATTTCCGTCATGCGTTCGCCGTCATAGACATTCATCTGACAGCCGAAGGACTTGACGTGGAATGTGCGCGGCGGAGTCTTGTCGTTGGTTCGATTCATCGGTTCAGCTATACAGTGCCGGACGAGGCCAAGGAAGCGGCTTGCCGCGCAAGAATACGATTTCGCGCTTCCTCCGCGACCGCCTTGCGATCGGGATAGTCTTCCGGGTCGAACGGTTCCAGGAAATGCAGCGTTACCGGGATGCTCCCCTTGCGGCTGAGCAGGCGCATGGCATTGACGCCTGCCGGTTCTTCGCCATGCCAGGCGATGTCCCGGGCGGCGGCGCCGTAATCGATCCATACCGGCTGAATATCGAGATCGCGTGGCGGCGGCATCAGCCCGGCCAGCAAAGCGGGTTTGAACGGCAACAGGGTAGTGCCATCGCTGGTGGTTCCTTCGGGAAAGAGAGCGAGCGGCTGATGCCTCTCCAGCGCGGCGCGCAAGGTTGCGATCTGGTCGCGTACGCCATGGCGGTCGGTGCGGGCAATGAAGATCGTGCCGTTTTGCCGGGCGAGCCAGCCGACCAGCGGCCAGCCGGCCACGCCATCATGAGAAATGAAGGCGGTGCCGGTGGTGCCTCCCAGGGCCAGAATGTCGATCCAGCTCAGGTGATTGGCGATAAAGAAGATGTCGCGCTCACGCGGGGAGCCGTCGATGCGGACCCGCGCGCCGACGCTGCGCGCGGCCAGTGCAAGAAAGCGCCGGGGCCAGGGGGAACGCAGGCCCAGCGCTTTCCAGATCAGATGTAAGGGAAGGCAGAGTGCAAGGCTGCCCGTCAGCGCGCCGAGGCGGCGAGCACGGCGCAGGCCGGTTCGCATGGACGTTTCAGTTCTTCCGGTCGAGCGAGACGCCGTAAAGCTCCATACGATGGTCGACGAGGCGGAAGCCGAGCTTCTCGGCGATTTGCTTTTGCAGCAATTCCAGTTCGGGATCGACAAATTCGATCACATTGCCGGTTTCGACGTCGATCAGATGGTCGTGATGAGATTCCGGCGCCGCTTCATAACGGGCGCGGCCATCGCCGAAATCATGTCGCTCCAATATGCCGGCCTCTTCGAAAAGGCGTACCGTACGGTAAACGGTAGCAATCGAGATGCCCGGATCGATCGCTGAGGATCGTTCGTACAGCTTTTCGACATCGGGATGGTCCTCGGCCTCGGAAAGGACCCTGGCGATCACCCGGCGTTGTTCGGTGATGCGAAGGCCTTTCTCGGCGCAAAGCGCCTCAATATCGATCTTGCGGGGCATGGATTCCTGCTTGTTGCTATGAGAAATTCCGGTCAATCTAGCCGATTTGCCCGAAATGGAAAGGGAGAGACTGCGGGGGGCCGCTTTCTCTCCCTTTTGCGCATTTTGATCCAGTCGCGCCGATACGGCCTGACCGGAAAGAGGGGGGCTTATTTCTTCTTGCGGCTGCGCGAGGTGCCGAGGCCGATTTTCTTGGCAAGCGAACGGCGCTGCTCGGCATAGTTGGGGGCAACCATGGGATAGTCGGCCGGGAGGTTCCACTTGGCGCGATAATCTTCCGGGGTCATCTGATAATGGGTCATCAGGTGACGCTTCAGCATCTTCAGCTTTTTGCCGTCTTCAAGGCAGACAATATAGTCGGGCTTGATCGATGCGCGGACGGAAACGGCGGGTTCCTGACGAACTTCCGGAGCCGGGGCCGGGGAATCGAGACCAGCCAGCGCAGCGTGAACATTTTGAATCAGCAACGGAAGATCAGAAACTGCGACGCTGTTGTTCGATACATGAGCAGCAACGATATCGGACGTTAGCGTAATGAGCATCTCATTCTTGGCAGTCGAATCATCCATATGATTTCTCCTCTAATTCTTTGCGACCTGTAGATTTTGGATTTAACCGTTTGGCCCTTATAATTTGCTTCGTTTCGGACGCAACGATTTTCATGATCGATTAAGTGCCAAAGTGAAACTGAGTGCATCATAATAAGTTCCATCGCTCCCCCTATAATAGGCTGGTCTGCGATGAACCTGCTCAAACCCGTGGCGAGAATAAAATTCGATTGCCCGGTTATTCGATCGCACTTCGAGATGAAGTGTCTCGATTCTGGATTTTCTCGCCAATCTAATACAATCTTTTAATAAGGCGTCACCAACACCTCTGTTTTGCCATCGCCGTTCGGTGGCGATGAGCAGAAGTTCCGCCTCATCAAGAATATGGCGGCAGAGAGAAAAGCCGAGGCTGGCCCCGTCCAGCCGCGCCAGGGACAGGGTTACGCCCGGAAGGCTCATGAAGCCGGCCAGTTGCGCGGCGGTCCAGGCTTCTCCGAAGGCCGGATCGAATGCGCTGCTCATGATTGTCGTTGCGGCGGCTTCGGCGCGGTGGTCCGGGCGGGAATAGCGCTCTATCCGAAGTAATTCGCTAAGATCCGCGCCCATGAGGGTCAGCCTTTCCGCGCGGCCAGCGGAACCGCGTCCGCGCCTCGTCCGTAAATCGGCGCCATATCATCGCGTAGCGCGTCTTTCGGCATCAGCGGTACATGGCGGGCATCCGGATGGAGCGGCACCGCGCGGCCATAGCCTCTTGCATCGATCAGCGCGGCGGCGCCGCTTCCGTAAACAACCGGCGTTTTCAATTCTTCGGCCAGCAGCGAAATGGGGGTGGAGCGGAGTTCCATTTGCGGCGCCAGAGTGTCGGGATCGAACAACCGCCAGAATAATTCGCCATGGCCGCCGGTGATCGCCACCGCCAGCTCGGAAGCCGGGTCCGTAACGGTCCCGTCCACCGATGCGCGCGCCATGGCGGCCAGCAATGTCAGGCTGTCATATCCCTGCAACGGCACATTCCAGCCATAAGCGAGCGCCCTTGCCGCGGCGAGGCCGACGCGTACGCCGGTGAAGCTGCCGGGGCCGCTGTCGACAATGATGCTGTCGGCGCGCCCGCCATTATCCATCTTCGCGATAATCGGGATCAGCTTTTCGGCATGGCCGCGTCCGGCGATCTCATGATGAAAGTCGGTAAGTTCGCCATCGGTAAACAATGCTACCGACAGGGCTTCCGTGGCTGTATCTATGACTAGCTGACGCACCCGATCTTTCCGCGTACCCTGATTTTGAGTCACGCGCTTAGCTGCTTCAATCTATTTTGCAACTATTACTGGTGGGGATTAACCCTGTTCCAGTGGCGGTTTTATACCGAAAGAACTTCGGTAACCTCGGGCACATAATGTTTGAGCAGCGATTCGATGCCGTTTTTCAGGGTCGCTGTGGAGGAAGGGCATCCCGAACAGGCGCCTTGCATGCGCAGATAGACCTTGCCTTTGTCGAAGCCCTGATAAACGATGTCGCCACCATCATTGGCGACGGCCGGACGCACGCGCGTATCGATCAATTCCCTGATCTGGGCGATGATTTCTGCATCGGCCGGGTCGTCCGTAACCGGTGCTTCGCCATCGATTTCGCCCGGCACGTCGATCCCGGCGGCGGTACCGCCCTGAAACAACGGCATGTCGGCGGAAAAATGATCGAGCAAAATCGCCAATATGTCCGGTTTCACGTCAGGCCATTCAGAACCCGGCGCGATCGTGACCGAAATGAAGTGCGATCCGAAAAATACGCCGGTCACATCGCTCAGAGAGAAGAGCGCTTCGGCAAGGGGAGAAGCTTCGGCTTCTTCCGGCGTTGCGAAATCGCGGGTGCCTGCCGCCATTACCTGCCGTCCGGGCAGGAATTTCAGGGTCGCGGGATTGGGGGTTTTTTCTGTCTCGATCAGCATGGTCTCCATGTGGCGATTATGGCACGGGGAATCAAGGAAAAGAGGGGGCAGTGCGCAATATGCCTTGTTCTTGTCCGGTTCTTCTCCTATCTGCGGGAGTGCGCGGCAACAGGGGACAACCCGATATTGCGATTGGCGGCGTGAACGTTCCGGCACCGGAAGTGTAGCGGAACCGGCCAATGATCCGCGCGGCTTTGTTGAGGCTTCCCAATTCACGCGGGTCGTTTCGGAACCCGCCTTGCGCGCGCGTCCATGACCCATGGTGTGCGGCGCGATGCCTTATATGTGAGAATTACTGATGAAATTTACCGACCTTGGCCTTGCCGAGCCGATCGTGAAAGCGCTCGCGGCGAAGAATTACGAAGCGCCGACACCGATTCAGCAGCAGGCGATCCCGCCGCTGTTGCAGGGGCGCGATCTGTGCGGAATCGCCCAGACCGGCACCGGCAAGACCGCTGCGTTCGCGCTACCCTCGCTCGATCATTTCGCGCGTAATCCCAAGGCGGCGCCGAAGCATAGCTGCCGCATGCTGGTGCTTTCGCCGACGCGGGAACTGGCCGCACAGATCGGCGAGAGCTTTCGCGCCTATGGCCGCTTCATGAAGATTTCGATTGCCACGATTTTCGGTGGCGTACCGATCAACCGCCAGATCCGCCAGCTTCAGGATGGCGTCGATATATTGGTGGCAACGCCGGGCCGCCTGCTCGACCTGATCGATCAGCGTGCCTTTCATCTGGCCGGGGTAGAGATATTCGTGCTCGACGAGGCTGACCAGATGATGGACATGGGCTTCATCGCGCCGCTCAAGCGGATTGTGAAGATGCTGCCGAAGGATCGTCAGAACCTGTTTTTCTCGGCCACCATGCCGAAGGAAATCGCCGACCTCGGCGGGCAGTTTCTGCACGATCCGGTGCAGGTGTCGGTCGCACCGCAATCGACCACGGCGGAACGGGTGCGTCAGCATGCGACCTTCGTCAATCAGCTCGAAAAGCAGGCGTTGCTCAACGAGACGGTGCGTCGTGAACCGATCGACCGGGCGCTGATCTTTACCCGCACCAAGCATGGCGCGGACCGGGTTGTACGTTTCCTTGCCGGGGCGGGCATAGAAGCGGTCGCGATCCATGGTAACAAGAGTCAGGCGCAGCGCACCACCGCTTTGCAGGCTTTTCGCCATGGCCACGTCAAACTGCTGGTCGCGACCGACATCGCGGCCCGTGGTATCGACGTGTCCGGGGTCAGCCATGTGATCAATTTCGAGCTGCCCAATGTCGCCGAACAATATGTGCACCGCATCGGCCGTACCGCGCGGGCCGGGGCGGAAGGTGTCGCGATCAGCTTCGTCGCGCCGGATGAGCGGCCCTATCTCAAGGCGATCGAGCGGCTGACCCGCATGAAGTGCGAGATATTGCCGTTGCCCGATAATTTCGAAGAACTGGTGGCGAAGCTGCCCAAGGCTGCGGCGCAACAGCGCGGGCCGCGTCCCAATAGCAGCGGCGGTCGCGGACGGAACGAGGCGCCGCGGGGCGACCGGTCCGGCGGCCGGGGACGGGGTGGCCGTTCGCAGGAAGCGCAGTCCGATCAGCGTCATGACCGGGGACAGCCGGGCCGTGCCCATCGTGGCGAGGCTGGTGCCGGGACCGGAAATGACGAAGCGCTGCGTGATGGGCAGGGGCGTCCTTTCCGCCGTCGCCGCAAGAGTGTTGGTACGCACAAAAATGCGGTGAAGCCGGTACGGGGCTAGGGCGGATCGACATTCAGAAGATGACGAGCCGAAAATGGTGATTTTGCGTGATCCGGAGCGGAGCGTACTCAAGGTACGTGAGCACCGGAAG
>SBGG01000083.1 GCA_006226685.1 Sphingomonadales bacterium | reverse complement strand
ACCCGCTACGACAAGGATCCCGCCAATTTCATCGCGGCCGTCAAACTCATCTGCACCCGCATCTGGTGCGCCGCTTAATGAGTCGACGCCCTAGGGTCAGGCCCCCTTACTGGCACCGTTGAGGTTTGAAGCAAAATGGCTCAGCGCAAGGGGGGGGAAGGCGCAGGAATATGTCGATATTTCCGGGCTTTTCGACGCAGCGTTGGGCCATTTTGGTCAACTCCCTGCGGGACATCCAAATGGCTTCCCTCTTGAACCCAATGGCCCTTGGAAAGGCAACCAGCCTTCCCAGCGGGCCATTCGGCCCGATAGGATCGCCATTTGGACGCCTCAACGGCGTCAGTAAGGGGTCCTGACCCTAAGGCCTGGCGCACTGACCTGAATCATCGCGACGCGTCCGAGGATCTCGACCGTCTGAATGCGTTGTGCGGGAAAATCGCTGCGGGAGGTGGGTGGGGCGGTAATCGCGGCCAATGGACCGGATGGTGCGGACGGCGCGCGCGCTCCGTTCAGCCCTTGCGATCATATTCGATCGGGTCCGGTTTCGACCATGGCGTAATCATCGAGTTTGTTATAAATTATCTTCAATATTTCTTGTTAAATAGAAGATTGAAGCCATAAATTACAATAATTAAAGTGGATAATTTTGGTAAATAACGCGTATTTCCGGAATATAGTTCATGATATATTTGAAATGTCGATGATCAACTCATGGTAAACATTATTTTACAGTTGTAAAATCTGTATAAATATCAATATATTATGTGATAATATGTTGACCCTGAGAACGGCCAAGTATAGCGCATCAATAGTTTCTTTAGGTATATGGCATTGGGTATATGGCAACAGCCTGCCGGATATGAATCCCGGCTTGGCCATCTGCATTGGCTCGGGTGGTGATGTGCAGGTTTGCGTAAGGGGTGTTCATGAAAAAGGTGATTATTCGTGGCGGCGTGATGGTGCTGGGTGCGGTGGTGATGACTCCTGCATCGGCGCAGGAAATCGCGCCATTGTCCGATGCTGTCGCACCGGCTCAGGGTAAGGTTGCGACCCTTGCCGAAGCGATCGGGGCGGCCATCGATGCGCAACCCGAGGTTCAGGCGCGTTGGGAGGCGTTTCTAGCGGCGGGAGAGGACCGTAAGGCGGCAAGGTCCGGCTATTTCCCCACCGTCGATGTGAATGGTCAATTGGGTCGGGCCGCCCGCGATTATGACCGGCGCGGATGGTTTACGCGTGACCATGCGGAAGTCGCCATCAGCCAGATGCTGTTCGACGGCTTTCTGACCAGCAGCCGGGTTGCTCAGGCGGGCCAGGCCCGGCTCGCGAGCTATTTCGACCTGCTTGATGCCGTGCAGCAAAAGGCGCTGGAGGCGATCCTGGCTTATGAGGACGTGCGCCAGTATCGCGCCACGGTTGCGCTGGCGGAGGAAAATCTCGCTGCCCATGCCGATGTCGTGAAGCTGATGAAGGAACGCGAAAGCAAGGGCGTCGGTACGTCTGCGGATCTGGATCAGGCGAACGGGCGTTATGCGCTGGCGCAGGCCAATTTGCTGACGGAACAGGCCATCTTTACGATGTGACCGCGCGGTTCCAGCGCATTACCGGCCGGATGCCGGCGGAAAATCTGGCCGATTTCGCGGTCGCTTCCGCATCCGTGCCGGCCGGGTTCGATGCGGTGCTGGCGCAGGCGGTGCAGAAGCATCCGTCGCTTTATGCAGCTCATGCCCGGGTGCAGGAGGCGAAGGCGGCGATCACGGAAGCGCAGGCGGGTTATTATCCGCGGCTCAGCCTCGATGGGCGCGCCGGCACTTATCGGAACACCAGCAGTTTCGATTCCAGCATCGACCCGAACGAACGGGGCGAGGAAGCTTTTGTCGGGGTCCGCATGAGCTATAATCTGTTTCGCGGTGGTGGCGACAAGGCGCGGGAAAGTGCAGCGACGCGGCGCCTGAACCAGAGCAAGGACCTGCTGAACAAGACCTGTGTCGATCTGCGTCAGACGGCTTCGATCGCCTGGAACAATGTCGAAAATCTGAAGGTGAAGATGCGCTCGCTCGATTTGCACCGTCAGGGCGCGGCCAAGGTCGCCACGGCGTATGAGCAGCAATTCTATATCGGGCGGCGCACGCTTCTGGACGTGCTCGATGCCCGCAACGAAGCCTTTCAGTCGCAACGCGCTTATGTTCAGGCCGGTCATGAACTGACCAAATCCTATTACAGCACCCTCAATTCCATGGGCATATTGATGGATGTGGTGGGGCAGGATCGTCGTGGCCTGCCGGGCGTCGGTGAACTGGACAGCAAGGGGCGGCTGCCGTCTGCGATCGATTGCGGCGGCGTCTTTGTCGGCTGATGCGCCCTGTGCGCCGTCACGGACATGAGTGATGCAGCAGAAGCATGAGATGGGCCAGCATAAGCGGGACGATCTGACCGCCTGCCTGTTGCTGTTGGCGAGCGGGCAGGGCAGGGCCTTGACCCGCGACGCGCTGCTGTCGGGCCTGCCGATCGATGACGCGCTGACGCCGGAACTGTTCGCGCGCGCGGCCGCGCGCGGGGGCCTGTCGGCGCGGATCGCCGCCGTGCCGGTGCGCGAGGTTAACCCGGTCCTGCTGCCTGCGGTGCTCCTGCTTGAAGGCGAGCGCGCCTGTATCCTCAACGCCCTCGACGAAGGAGGCGTCACCGCATCGGTGATTTTCCCCGAACTGGAGGATGCCGAAGCCTGTGTGGACGTGCCGGTCGAAGAGCTGGAAGCGCGCTATGCGGGGCAGGTCATTTATTGTCGCGCGGCCTATCACCCCGATGAAGCGGTTGCCCCTTCGGATGAGGAGGACGGCCACTGGTTCTGGAATGTGATCCGGGGCAATCGCCGCCTGTACCGGGATGTGCTGATCGCCGCGCTGTTCGTGAACATGCTCGCGCTGACCATGCCGCTGTTCGTCATGAACGTGTATGATCGGGTGGTCCCCAATCAGGCGACCGACACGCTGTGGGTGCTGGCGGCGGGTGTTTTCATCGTGCTGGCGGGTGACCTGCTGCTGCGGCATTTGCGGAGCTGGTTCGTCGATTCGGCGGCGGCGCGCGCGGACATGCAGTTGTCGTCCCGCATCATGGAACGGGTGCTGGGCATGCGGCTGGAACAGCGCCCGGCCTCGGTGGGCAGCTATGCCACCCGCATTCAGGCGTTCGAAACCATCAGGAATTTCATCGGCTCGATGACGGTGCTGACCCTGATCGACCTGCCGTTCTTCTTTCTGTTCGCGCTGATTATCGGCATTATTTCGGTCTGGATGGTCCTGCCTTTGTTGATCGGGACGTTCGTTGCCCTTGTCTATGCGCTTTCCGTGTCGGCCCGGCTCAGCGCCATTTCCGAAAATGTCAGCCAGGCCTCGGCGCAGCGTAACGCCTCTCTGGTGGAGGGGTTGTTCGCGCTGGAAACGCTGAAGGCGTTCGGCGCGGTCGGCCGGGTCCAGAAAATCTGGGAGCGCACGACCGAATATCTGTCGCAGCAAATGGCGCGTCAGCGCCTTCTCGGCGGTTCGGTCGGGGCGATCACCGCCGAGACGCAGCAGCTTGTCGGCCTGCTGATGATTATCGTCGGCGTCTATCTGGTCATCAACGGACAGATCAGCCAGGGCGGCATGATCGCCGCCTATATGCTGTCCTCTCGCGCGATGGCGCCGGTGGCGCAGGTATCCTCGCTGATGACCTCCTATTATCAGGCGAAGACGGCGCTGGCCCAGATCGACGAGACAGTGGCGCAACCGCAGGAGCGCGCACGCGACCGCAACTGGATCAGCCGCCCGGTCCTCAATGGCGAGATCGAATTTCGGGATGTCGCCTTTGCCTATCCCGGCAATGAAGGGAAGGCCCTGAAGGGGGTCAGCTTCACCGTGAAGGCGGGCGAGAAGGTCGCGATCATCGGTCGCATCGGCTCCGGCAAGAGCACGATCGGTAAGCTTGCGCTCGGCCTGTACCAGTCTTCGGAGGGCGCGGTCCTGATCGACGGCATCAACATCGCCCAGATCGATCCGGGGGAGTTGCGGCGCAATGTCGGCTATATCCCGCAGGAGCCGACCCTGCTGCACGGAACGGTGCTGGAAAACATCATGCTGGGGGCCTCGCCGGAAGATCGCTCCGTGAAGCTCGACAAGGCGATCGACGTCGCCGGTCTGCGCGCGATGCTGGGCGCCAATGCCGAAGGGCTGGATATGCCGGTGGGCGAGGGCGGCGGGCGCTTGTCCGGCGGGCAGCGACAGGCCATTTCGGTCGCGCGGGCGGTGGCGATGGATGCGCCGGTCCTGATCTTCGATGAGCCCACCAGTTCGATGGACGGCAAGCTGGAGGCGCATGTTACCGGCGCGCTGGCCGAGTATGTCGCGAACCGCACCATGATCCTCATCACCCACAAGCCGGGCCTGCTGGATCTCGTCGACCGGATTATCGTCGTGGATGACGGCAGGATCGTTGCGGATGGCCCGCGGCAGGTCGTCATGGCCGCGCTCAACACCGGCACTATCCGGAGGGCCGCCGGATGAACGGGACGCGCAAGGATGAACGCCCGGCCGAGCAGCGCCTGTTCGAAGCATTGGACAAGGCCGCCGGAAAGGTGAAATCGGGGCAGTGGCTGGACCGGCTGTTCAGGCCGCTATCCGGCACCCGGCCCGCTTATGCGACGGATTGGAGCATCAGCGCGCGGCGCGCCGTTGCCGAGCATGAAGTGATGCGCGCGCGTGGCCTGCTCTACGCCATTGTCGGCCTGTTCGTGCTCCTTTTGCTCTGGGCGTCGTTCGCGCCGATCGACGAGGTGACCAAGGGGCAGGGCAAGGTCGTCCCCTCGCGCCAGCTGCAGGTCGTGCAGGCGGTCGATGGCGGCGTGGTCGAAGGCCTGTTCGTCAAGGAAGGGCAGAAGGTCAAAAAGGGCCAGTTGCTCGTGCGCATCGATCCGACCCGTTTTGTCGCCAATCTGCGCGAAGGCAGCGCCAAGGCCTTCGCCTTGCAGGCCAAGGTCGAGCGTCTGACCGCACTGGTGGACGGGGCGCCCTATGAACCGAAGGGCAGCGGTGGGCAGGGCGACGGCGGACAAGGCGACGGGGCCGCGCTGATCCTCGCGCAGGAAAAGCAATATTATTTCGAAAGCCGGCGTCAGCTCGGCGAACGGGTGCTGATGGCGCGTCAGCAACTGGACCAGCGGCGCAGCGAATTGCGCGAGGTGGAGGCGACCATCGCCATGGCTGACCGCTCCTACCGGATGGCCGGGCAGGAACTGGCGATCACCCGCCCGCTCATCAAATCCGGCGCAGTATCGCAAATGGATATATTGCGGCTGGAGCGCGATGTGTCGCGGGCGCAGGGCGAATTACAGCAGGCACGGGCGCGGCGCGGCCTGCTCTCGGCCAGCATAAGGGAGGCGGAAACCAATATCCGCGATTCCGAACTCACGATGAAGAATGAATGGCGCGCGGAACTGGCCGCCGCAATGGCTGAGCTGAATAGTCTGGGGCAGACCGTGACCGGGCTGGCCGACCGGGTGAAGGCGTCGGAAATCCGGTCGCCGGTTTCGGGCGTGGTTCAGCGCATCATCAACAATACCATCGGCGGCGTGGTTCAGCCCGGCAGCCCGGTGGTGGAGATCGTGCCGTCCGGCGACAGGCTGGTGGTCGAGGCCAAGGTATCCCCAAGGGACATCGCCTTTTTGCGGCCCGGCCTTCCGGCGATCGTGAAGTTCACCGCCTATGATTTCTCCATCTATGGGGGCATGGATGCGAAGCTGGTTCATATCAGCCCGGACAGCATTACCGACGAACAGGGTAATATCTATTATCTGGTTCGCGCCGAAACGCGTGATTCCTATTTCCGAGATGGCCTTCCTGTCATCCCCGGCATGGTCGTGGAACTGGATGTTCTGACCGGGAAGCGAACCATTATTTCCTATATTCTCAAGCCCATACTTCGGGCGAAACAAAATGCGCTGACGGAAAGATAGCATGTCTTTGCATGGCGTCTTGGCAACCGTACCGCTTCGGGAGGCACAATGAGCAAGATCGGGACAATCGTCGAACTGGTGGGTAAGGCCTGGGCCCGCGCTGCGGATGGTGCCGTTCGGGAACTGGTCGTGGGCGAGCAGGTGAAGGCGGATGAGACCATCATCCTTGCCGCAGGTGCCCTGTTGCGGGTGCAGGAAGGCGACGGGAAGGACGCGCCGGTCTTCACCATTGTCGGACCCGAGCCGACCAGCCCGGCGATTGTCGCGCCGCATCGGGATGAGGCGCAGGCGGCCTCGGACGATCTCGTCAAAATGGTGGTGCGGGATGCGAAGTCCTCGGACAAGGCGGCTGAAGAGGGCGGCGAGGAGCGCGCCGGTGACGGTTTCCGCTTCGTTCAGCTCGTGCGCATCGGCGAAGATGTCGAGGCAGGGGCAATCACGCCGCTGACGCTTGCCCGGATCAAGGAACTGATCCCGCCCATGGAACTGAACTGGCCCCATATAGACCACGCGCCGGAACAATGGCCCCATGGCACCGGCGGCGGCAATGATGCGGCGCTCAACCCGTCGCCCGACCTTCTGCCAGAAACACAGGTCATCGCCGAAGACGAAGTGGCCACCGGCAATGTTCTCGCCAATGACAGCGATCCCAAGGGGCGCCCGTTGCAGGTCACCCGTTTCGAGGTCGGCGGGGAAAGCTATGAGGCGGGCGAAACGGCCTCGATTCCGGGCGTGGGCACGATCGTCATTCAGGCGGACGGAAGCTATGTCTTCACGCCGGTGGCGGACTGGAACGGCACGGTGCCGACCATCACCTATGTCGTCAGCTCCGATGGGCGGAATGACGGGGGTAGCAGCACGCTCGACATAGAAGTGACGCCGGTGGTCGACATCGTCCCGGATGCGATCGTCACCCATGCGGGCGATCCGGTGGTGACCCCGGTG
>SBGG01000046.1 GCA_006226685.1 Sphingomonadales bacterium | reverse complement strand
CAACCAAACCCAAAAATGTAGTGGTAACACTCGCGCCGGTGCGTGCATGTCATTGAACAAAAATGCCTTTTCCAAAAGCACTGTTCAAGTTGGGTCATGGAGTATTTCGCCGATTCCGAAGGCGTTATTCGCGCCGCCAGGCATTATGACGACCAGCGCCGCCGCTCCCGGCTGCTCGTCCGGGCAACCAATGACGACAAATTCGTCGAAACGAGCCGCGCCGACCGCCGCCGCGACGAAAGACTGACCATTCCGAAAATTTTCACGGCCGATCCGGCCAAGGCCATTGTCACGAGCCAGAAGAACGGCTTCAATGCCGTTTATGAATATGATCTCACCCGGATGGAATTGGGAGAAAAACTATTCTCCGCACCCGGCTATGACATAATCGACCTCATCACCAGCAGCGACGGCAAGCAGCTGACGGGCGTCCGTTATATCGACACTCAACGCCGCGTCCGGTGGTTCGACCCGGATCTTGCCAAGATACAGGCAAATATCGACAAGGCCGTGGGCCCGGATCGCACCGCCGATATCGTGTCCATGAACCGCAACCATGACATATTGCTGGTGCGTGTGGGGTCGAGCACCGAACCGGGGCGTTATTATTTCTACAATATCGCCAGCGGCCTGATGACCCTCTACGCGAAGGTCAATGCCGACATACCAGCCAATATCGGCGCATCAACAAAGACGATACACTATAAAAGCCGGGACGGAGTCGATATTCAGGCTGTGCTGACCTTGCCCCGCGGCCGCGATGCCCGCAATCTGCCCCTGATCCTACTTCCACATGGCGACCCCTCGGTCCGTGATTATGAGCAGTGGGACTGGATGACCCAATTCCTAGCCAATCGCGGCTATGCCGTCCTGCAACCCAATTATCGCGGCTCTTCCGGTTTCGGCAAGGCATTCTCCGATCTGGGCGACGGCCAATGGGGCCTCAAGATGCAGGACGACCTGATCGATGCCGTCGGATGGGCGGTGAAGCAGGACCTTGCCGATACGAAACGGGTTTGCATCATGGGGATAAGCTATGGCGGCTATGCCGCGATGCGCGGCGCACAACGCGACGGCACGACCTATCGTTGCGCCATTTCCTATGCCGGCGTTTCCGATCTTGGGGGGATGGCGCGCTATGGGGACCGTTTTCTCTATTCGAACAGCTATAAGGATAATCTGAAGGAAGAGGCACCGGATTTCGCAAGCGTGTCTCCGATCAACTTTGCGGCGGATTTCACCGTTCCGATATTGCTGATGCATGGGGCGAAGGATTTGCGCATACCCGTGCACCAATCCCACCAGATGGCGCAAAAACTGGAGAGCGCTGGCAAAACCGTCCGCTATGTCGAACAGAAGGAAGCCGACCATCACTTCACCCGCGAAGCAGACCGGATCGAATTTCTGAAAGAGGTCGAAACCTTCCTCAACCGCTATAATCCTGCCTGACCGATCTCTTCTTGGCACCCGGACAATGGCGGGTCTATAAGCGCCCCGCCATGGTTTCCTTACACTCCTATGCCCGCCAGATCGCCGCGCTGGAGGCGCGGGGCCGGGCCCGGCGGCTGCAACCACGCGCCGGGATCGATTTTTCCTCCAATGATTATCTGGGCCTTGCCCATGATCCGGCCATTGCCCGCGCCGTCGCCGATGCGGCGATGCGCGGCGTGCCAGTGGGGTCGGGCGGGTCGCGCCTGCTGCGCGGCAATGCGCCGGAGCATGAGGCGCTGGAGGAAAAGGCCGCAGCCTTTTTCGGCAGCGAAGCCGCGCTCTACATGGCCAACGGCTTTGCCGCCAACCTCGCCCTGCTCTCCACCCTGCCGCGCGGCGGAGATCTGATCGTCGCCGACGAGCTGGCCCATGCCAGCATGCATGACGGCATTCGCGGGTCGAAAGCGAAAGCCGTTTTCGTCGCGCATAATGACGCACAGGCGTTCGAAGACGCAATCCTGCGATGGCGCGGCGAAGGCGGCACCGGTACGCCCTGGATCGTCGCGGAAACCCTTTATTCGATGGATGGCGACCGCGCGCCCATTGATGATCTGGCCGCCGTCGCGACACGGCATGAGGCCATGCTGTTATTCGACGAAGCCCATGCGACCGGCGTTTACGGCATGGACGGACGCGGGCTGGCCGCCCATCTGGAGGGCACGGACAATCTCGTTTCGCTCCATACCTGCGGCAAGGGGTTGGGGGTGGAAGGCGCGCTCGTCTGCGCACCGAGGCTGCTGATCGACACGCTGGTCAACAAGGCCCGGCCCTTCATCTTCTCGACCGCGCCTTCGCCGTTGATGGCCGTCGCGGTCGGGGCCGCGATCGACCGGATCGCGGGGGAGGACGGCGACATGCTGCGCGGTGAACTGAGCGCACTGGTCGCCCATGCGGGTGAAGCGATCTGCACCCCACTGGGCCTGCCCGCTCCGCAAACCCAGATCATCCCGATCGTGATCGGCGAGGACCAGCGGACCATGGACATCGCCGCCGCCTGCCAGCATGCCGGGTTCGACGTGCGCGGGGTCCGCCCCCCCACGGTTCCGCCGGGCACCAGCCGCCTGCGCCTGTCGATAACCCGCAATGTGTCGAAAGACGACATCGCTCAACTCGCCGCCATTTTGCTACCCTCCATGACAAGGAAGGAGAAAGTCGCGTGAACAAAGCCATTATCGTCACCGGAACCGATACCGATATCGGCAAGACGGTCGTCGCCGCCGGCATCGCGATGAGCATCCCGCAGGCGCTGTACTGGAAACCCATCCAGTCCGGCCTGGAAGGCATGACCGACACGGAGGCGGTACAAATGCTGACCGGCCTGCCGCCCGAACGCTTTCTGCCCGAGGCCTATCGCCTGAAAACGCCCGCCTCGCCGCACCTCTCCGCGCGAATCGACGATGTCGTCATCAACCCCGCGATGCTGACCCTGCCGGAAGTGGCCGCACCGCTGGTGGTGGAGGGCGCAGGCGGCCTGATGGTACCGCTGACCGACGATTATCTGACGATCGACCTGTTCGCACGCTGGAAACAGCCGGTGGTTCTCGTCGCCCGTACCGGGCTGGGTACGATCAATCACAGCCTGTTGTCGATCGAAGCCCTGCGCGCGCGCGATATTCCGATCGGCGGCATTCTCTTTTCCGGCGAGGCGGAGGAGGAGAATGAGCGCATCATCCCGCATATTTCCGGCGTGCGCTCGCTCGGCCGCCTGCCATGGATGGAAACGCTCGACACCGCGCGGCTGCATCTGGCGATGCAGGCGCATATCGACATCGCCGCGCTCAAGGCCCTGCTTGCATGACCGACAGCATTTCGCCGGTCTGGCACCCCTTTACCCAGCATGGCCTCGACGAAGCCGTTCCACTGGTCGAACGCGCGGAAGGCGCGCTGCTCCATTGCCGCGACGGATCGACCCTGATCGACGGCATTTCAAGCTGGTGGGTCATCACCCATGGCCATTGCAACCCGCGCATCACCGCCGCCATACGGGATCAGGCGGACAGGCTCGATCAGCTCATCTTCGCGGGCTTCACCCATGAACCGGCCGAACGGGTCGCCCGCGGCCTCATCGGCCTGACCGACCGGCACCTGCCGTCACCCGATCCGCTGACCCATGTGTTCTTTTCCGACAGCGGCTCGACCTGTGTCGAGGTCGCGCTGAAAATGGCGCTGGGCTATTGGCATCATCGCGCCCGCGCCGAAGGCGGCACGGCGCGCCATCGCATCATCGTGATGGAGCATAGCTATCATGGCGACACCATCGGCACCATGTCGGTGGGCGCCCGCGGCGTGTTCAACCGCGCCTATGCCCCCCTGCTGTTCGATGTCACCGCCATCCCCTGCCCCGTCACCGGGGCCGAGCAGGCCTGCCTCGATGCGCTGGAGGCTGCCTGCCGGGCGGAAGAGAAACCCGCCGCGCTGATCGTCGAGCCGCTGGTGCTGGGGTCGGGCGGGATGATCTTCTATTCCCCGGCCATGCTGAAGGCGATGGCGGACATTTGCGCCGCACATGACGTGCTGTTCATCGCCGATGAGGTGATGACCGCATGGGGCCGCACCGGCACGCTCTTCGCCTGCGAACAGGCAGGCGTTACCCCGGATATCGTCTGCACCGCCAAGGGGCTGACCGGGGGCAGCGTACCGCTCGCCGCGACCATCGCGAGGCGGAAGATTTTCGACGCGCACCTGTCGCGCGACCGGGCGGACATGTTCTTCCATTCGTCCAGCTTCACCGCCAACGCAATCTGCTGTGCCGCCGCCGCCGCCAATATCGCGATCTGGGAAAGCGAGGATGTACCCACCCGCATCGCCGCGCTGGGCGAACGGATGCAGGCGCGCATCGACCGGCTGGCCCATCACCCCGCTTATGAAAAACCGCGCCGCATCGGCGCCATCGCCGCGATCGACCTGCGGGTCGGCGAAGGCGCGGGCTATCTTTCCGATGTCGCGCCGACGCTGCGGGCTTTCTTCCTCGAACGCGGCTTGCTGCTCCGTCCGCTCGGCAATACCGTCTATGTGATGCCGCCCTATTGCATCACCGCCGAACAGATCGACCGGATATTCGACGCCATTGAGGAAGCGGGGCGGCTTTTCTGCGGTTAAGCTTCCCTTTTCCACCGATAGGCGCTATGGCGGCGCGAATTTTGCTGTTCCAAGGACAATATGGCCAAAGAAGAACTTCTCGAAATGCGCGGTACTGTGGTGGAGCTTCTCCCCAATGCGATGTTCCGCGTCCGGCTGGAAAATGATCATGAAATATTGGGTCACACCGCAGGCAAGATGCGCAAGAACCGCATCCGCGTGCTGGTTGGCGACGAAGTCCTCGTCGAACTGACCCCTTATGACCTGACCAAGGGTCGCATCACCTATCGCTTCAAATAAGCGGAGCGCGCAGCCCATGCGCCTCATCCTTGCCTCTGCCTCCCCGCGCAGGCTGGACCTGCTGGCCCAGATCGGCGTGACACCGGACGCCATCGATCCCGCCGACATAGACGAAACCCCACTCTCGGGCGAAATCCCGCGCGCCTATGCGATTCGCATGGCGGCGGAGAAGGCGGCACTGGTCGCCGCGCGTCACACGGATGCGCTGGTGCTGGCGGGTGATACCGTCGTCGCCTGCGGGCGGCGCATATTGCCGAAGGCGGAAGACGAAGCGACCGCACGCCACTGTCTGGAGCTGCTCTCCGGGCGGCGGCACCATGTCCTCTCCGCGATCACCCTTATCGACGCCGACGGACAGGCCCGGCACCGGCTGAGCGACAGCATCGTCACCTTTAAACGGCTGCATCCGCAGGAAATCGACGCCTATCTCGCCAGCGGCGAATGGCACGGCAAGGCGGGCGGCTATGCGATACAGGGGGGCGCGGCAGGGCTTATCCGCGCCTTGCAGGGCAGCCATTCGGGCGTCGTCGGCCTACCGCTCTATGAAACCCGCGCGCTGCTGGTCGCGGCGGGACAAGGGCTGTGATCGCAACGACCGGGCTTTTCGGGGCCGGACGACGAAACGAACCGGCACGGTAACGGGAACAGAAAATGGAATGGCTTTACGAAGAAGGCATCGGGGAATGCCGCGCCGCACTGGTCGCCCATGGCCGCATCCTTGAAGCACGGATAGAGCGTGAAGGCGATCATGTGCTGACGGGCGCGGCGGTCGAGGGCCGCCTTATCCGCACGCTGGTTCCGAAAAAACGCGGCATCGTCCGCCTCCATTCCGGCGAGGAGGTTCTGCTGGAGCCGCTTCCGCCGCGCCTTGCCGAGGGCGGCATGGTGCTGGTCGAGATCCGGCGCGAGGCGCTGGGCGAAACCGGCCTTGACGGCGAAAAGCGCGACAAGCTCGCGCTCGCCCGCGCTGCCCGCCCCGGTATCAAACCGCATCCGGGGCCAAGCCTGCTGCAACGGCTGCGCGATACCGGCCACCCCATCACCCCCTGCCCGGCCCATGAGGAAGACCGGCTGGAAGAGCATGGCTGGAGCGAGCTGCTCGAAAGCGCAATGCGCGGCGAAGTCGGGACCGAAGCGGCCGCGCTACGTATTTTCCCCACCCCGGCGATGGTGCTGATCGACGTGGATGGCAGCCTGCCGCCAGCGCAGCTCGGCCCCAAGGGCGCGAAGCTCGCCGCGCAGGCAATCCGGGCGATGGACCTTAGCGGCTCCATCGGCATCGATCTGCCAACGATGAATAACAAGGATGAACGAGCGATCGCCGCCGCGCAGATCGACAAATATCTGCCGCAGCCATTCGAACGCACCGCCGTCAACGGCTTCGGCTTCATCCAGATCATCCGCAAGCGGGAACGCCCCTCACTGATCGAATTGCTGCGCGACGATCCGGTACGGACGGCCGCCATGGCCCTGCTGCGTCGGGCGGAACGCTGGACCGGCGGCCGGGGCACCGGCGGCGGGCCGGTGACGCTGACCGCGCATCCGGCGGTGACGAATTGCATCCGCCGCCGCCCCGACTGGATCGCCCTGCTCGAAAAAAGACGCGGCGGTACGGTGACGCTGATCGCCGATCCCGCGCTGAAACCAGAGGAAAGCCATGCCGGATAAGCTCACCAAAAAGGGCGGACGCTGCCCCTTGTGCAAGGCGCCGAGCGTAACGGAATTCGCCCCTTTTTGCAGCCGGGGCTGCCGCGATCGCGACCTGCTCGGCTGGCTTGGCGAAAATTATCGCATCGCCGGACGTTCGACCGAAGAAGACGAACTGCAAAAAAGCAGTGATTATGGACTGGACAGCACGGGAGAGTGATGCTTATAGGCGCACTCCGCTTTCGTGATGGCGACCCCGCCACACAGCGATGCCCGGGTAGCTCAGTTGGTAGAGCATGCGACTGAAAATCGCAGTGTCGGTGGTTCGAATCCGCCCCCGGGCACCATTCCTTTTTGAGCTGATTTTTCTCCCCCTAACGCCTTGAAAGGGAAGGAAAAATCAGCGGTTCGAAAGCCCTCATTCCGAACATA
>SBGG01000109.1 GCA_006226685.1 Sphingomonadales bacterium | reverse complement strand
GAAATGTTCACCCGTTTCGGCGGGATGACCGATGCGCGCGTCAAATCCCGCATTACCCGGGGCGAACGGATACGCGCGATCCTGGCCCAGCCGCGTTTCGCCCGCCTGTCCACCACCGCGCAGGTCGCATTGATCGCCGCGTTGAATGAAGGGGTGCTCGATCCGTTGCCGGTGGAGAAGGTGGAGGATATCCGGCGTGCCATGGATGCGGCGGTGGGACGTGATGGCGCGGCGATTGCCGCCCGAATCGAAGCCGGGGAAAAGGCCGATCCGGCGATGCTCGACGCGCTGGTCGCTCTGGTCAGGGATCTGGTCGGGCGGGATGGGGCCGGAGGGCAGGCGCAAGGCCCCACCGGTGGCTGAACGGCTCGCCGATATTGAAGGCCGCATCTCCAGCGTGCGGCAACTCTCTGCGGTGGTGACCGCGATGCGCGGCATAGCGGCGGCCCGTACTCATGAGGCCAATGCCCGGCTTGACGGCATCCGCGCCTATGCCCGGACCATCGGCATGGCGATCGCGCAGGCGCTGGCGCTTCAGCCGGAGGACGAGGATCCCCCTGCCCATCGGGGGCAGGATTGCCCGCCGCGGCACCTCATCGTGGCTGTTGCTTCCGAACAGGGGTTTGTTGGCGGCTATAACAGCCATGTGCTGGATGCTGCCGTCCGGTACGGAGCGGGGCAGGGGGACGGTCGCGCCGACCTGTTCCTGATCGGCGACCGGGGCGCTATGACGGCGGCGGAGCGGGATCTGGCCGTCGCTTGCTCCCTGCCGATGGCCGGGCATGTGGATCAGGTCGCCAGTCTGGCGAACCGTCTTGCCGATGCGCTGTTCGACCGGCTCGAGCGGGGGCTGGCCGACCGGGTGACCCTGCTTCATGCGGTGCCGGGCGGTGGCATCGGGACCGAGATCGCCGAAAAAACGCTGATCCCGTTCGATTATGCGCGGTTTCCGCCGGTCAGCCGTGCCCAGCCGCCCTTGCTGACCTTGCCTCCCGCCGCGCTCCTCACCCGCCTTGCCGACGAATATATGTTCGCGGAACTGTGCGAGGCGCTGACCCTTGGCTATGCCGCCGAAAATGAAGCGCGGATGCGGGCCATGGTGGCCGCGCGCGATAATGTCGGACGCACGCTTGACGAACTTACCGCTCGGGCGCGCCAGCTTCGTCAGGACCAGATCACCGAAGAAGTGGTCGAACTGGCGACCGCCACGATTAGCGGTTCCGATCCCGCCTGATTGATGGCCTGTCGGGCCTGACCCTAATTCCCCTTATTCCGGTCATGCTGGCGGCCTGTCGCCTGCTTTCCTGAAACCGGTGGCGGTACCGGTTCTTACCCCCGCTCGTCCTCGCTTTGCCGTTTTGCGAATTATTCGCAAATAAACCCTTGACGGGTCACGCCTCGCTCCGCCAATAAGATATTGAGAATCACTTTCAATAATATTCGGAGTAAAACATGAAGGACCTCTGGGGGGCAGGCAAGGGCGGCTGCTCGCGATGGAAAAAGGGCGGCGCAGCGATCAACCATGCGGTCCGGCCCGCCTGCGCCTCGCTGGCGCTGGCCTTTGCGATGATCGCGCAGCAGGCGCAGGCGCAGGATGATGACGGCCTGTACTGGCTCGATCAGATGAGCCGCATCACCGTCAGCGCAACCCGCGCGCCGATGCTGCTCGTCGATGCGCCCGCAACCGTCACCGTTATCACCGACCGCGACATAGCCGACCAGATGGCGACCGATATCAAGGATTTGGTGCGTTTCGAACCCGGTGTTTCGGTTCGCCGTGCTCCGGCTCGTTTCGGCGCGGCGCTGGGCGCAACGGGTCGCGCGGGTAATGAGGATTTCAACATTCGCGGCATTGGTGGCAACCGCGTGCTCATTCAGGTTGACGGCATTCGTACGCCGCAGGGCTTCTCCTTTGGCGCGCAGGATGCCGGGCGCGGCGGTTATACCGATATCGGCCTTGTGAAGTCGGTCGAAATCCTGCGTGGTCCCGCTTCCGCCCTTTACGGCAGCGACGGTCTGGCCGGGGCGGTCAGCTTCACCACCAGCGATCCCGAGGACCTGATCCGCAAGGGGGAGGCGATCGGCGGTTTCGCACGCGCCCAATATAGCTCCGATGACAATGAGTTCGCCGAAACTGTGGCGGTCGCGGGCAAGTCAGGCGATTTTTCGGCGATGGTCGCCTATACGCGGCGTGATTTCGATGAGCTGGATAATCGGGGTAAGGTCGGCGGCACCGGCGCCGCGCGTACCAAACCCAATCCGCAGGATGGCCGGTCGGATGCGGTGCTGGCGAAGCTGGTCTGGTCGAATGGCGGGCACACGCTGCGCCTGACCGGCGAATATCTGAGGAGCAAGCTGCTGACCGATGTGCTGACCGGGCAGAGCGCGACCGTCGATCTGCTGACGGCGCGCGATACGACCGAACGCAAGCGTGTCTCGCTCGACTGGACCTGGAATGGCGAGGGCGCGATCGATTATGCTCATGTCGCCGCCTATTGGCAGGATGGCGAGGATGTGCAGTTCAGCGATGAGGATCGTGCGACACTGGCGGATCGCGAGCGGCTCAACACCTTCGGCAATCGCGTTTATGGCGCGGTAGCCGAAGCGCGCAGCGATTTCACCACCGGGCCGGTCGGCCATCGCCTGTCCTATGGCGGTGATATGAGTTGGACCCGTCAGAAGGGTCTGCGCGATGGCGTGACCCCACCCGTCGGCGAGACTTTCCCGACCAGCGCCTTTCCAGCGACCGATTTCACGTTGGGTGGCTTGTTTCTGGGCGATGAACTGTCGTTTCTGGACGGCCGGTTGACCCTGTTCCCGGCGCTGCGGCTCGATTATTACAAGCTTGATCCGACCGACGATCCGCTGTTGCCCGATTTTCAGGGCGCTGGGCAGAGCGATTCCCGGCTTTCTCCCAAATTCGGCGCGGTGGCGAAGCTGACCGACGAAATCCGCCTGTTCGCCAATTATGCGCAGGGTTTCCGGGCGCCGACGCCGAGTCAGGTCAATAATTATTTCGCCAACCTTGCTTATGGTTATACCTCCGCGCCCAATCCCGATCTGGGGCCGGAGCGCAGCGAGAGCTGGGAGGCCGGGGCCCGTTTCACCAATGATCGTGTCAGTCTGGCGGTCGTGGCTTTTCACGCGAAATATAAGGATTTCATTGATCAGCAGGTGGTCTCCGGTTCCTTCACGCCCAGCGACCCGGCGGTCTATCAATTTGTCAATCTGGGCCGGGTGACCGTGAAGGGCGCGGAGGCGAAAGCCGAATTTCGCGCGGATAACGGCATCAGGGCACGGTTTGCCATCGCCTATGCCAAGGGCGATGAGAAATCAGCGGACGGCGGATCTTCCCCTCTTGCGTCCGTCGATCCGCTGAACCTGGTGATGGGTCTTGGCTATCGTCAGCCGGAAGGGCGATTTGGCGGCGAGATCATCATGACCCATCACCAGCGCAAGGAACTGGGCCGCACTGCCGGGGCCTGTTCGGGCGAATGCTACCGGCCCGATGCCTTCACCCTTCTCGACCTGACGGCCTTCGTCCGGCTGAGCGATGCGTTCACGCTGCGCGCGGGCATCTTCAACCTCACCAACGAGACCTATTCCTATTGGAGCGACGTGCGGGGCCTTTCCGCCACGTCCTCCGTCACCGATGCCTATACGCGGCCCGGCCGCAACGCCAGCGCCTCGCTGAGCTATCGTTTCTGACCAGAGGGGAATGACCGACATGATGACGTTCAAAACCATGATGCGCGCGGGGATTGCTGCCATCGCGCTCTCCGCATTGCCTGCGCCGGTCCTCGCCGACGGCCCGGTCGCCGCACGATCGGCGACCGAAGAAAAGGCGGCGTTCGATACCGACCGTGCCGATATTCTTGCCATGGCGGGCAATTACAAGGTGCGGTTCGACATGCAGGAATCGACCGTGTGGAAGAAGGGCTATGCCCCGCTCGACCGCAAGATTTCCGGCGGGCATGAGGTTGTCCGCGTGATCGAGGATAGGGGCCGTCACATCGCGCTTCAGCATCTGCTGGTGGTCGAGCATGAGGGCAAGACCCATATCATCAAGCATTGGCGGCAGGATTGGGATTATGAACCCGCCCGCGTGCTCGTCTATGCCGGGCCGGACACATGGAAATGGGAAGATGTGCCCGAACGGATGCGCAAGGGCCGCTGGTCGCAGACCGTCTATCAGGTCGATGACAGCCCGCGTTACGGCGGTTGGGGTGAATTTACCACTACTGGCGGGGTGCGCCGCTGGCGTTCCAACTGGACCTGGCGTCCGCTGGCCCGGCGCGATGCGGTGCGGCACCCGGTTTATGACCGCTATCTCGCGATCAACCGGCACCAGAACACGCCTGACGGCTGGATCCACTGGCAGGACAATATGAAAATGGGCCTGATTGATGGCGAACTGAAGCCGGTGGTGCAGGAATATGTGCTTAACAGCTACACCCGGTTCGACGGTTATAATGTGAAGGCCGCCGACGATTACTGGGCGAAGACCAAAGGCTATTGGGCGGCGGTTCGCGCTGTCTGGGCCGAGGTCGCGGACAGCAAGGGCGGCATCGGCATCAGGGAAGAAGCCGAAACCGGCACGGTCGTCAGCGCCCGTCTGCTCGAAGTGGGAACAATGATCGCCGACGGCAAGCTGAGCGAGGCGAAGGCGATTGCCGAAGCCAAAGAGCTGATCGGCAAGAATACCCGTTCTTTTTGAGGATGGGCGGCTCGGCTGGAAGCTGCCATTCCCATCAATTTCCGTTCCGACCCCGCGGGGCGGAAGCCGGTTCCACGTCCGAAAAGGTACTCCCCCGGCTGCAACTGGGTCATTTCAGGCGTGGAACCGTCACGTATATCGTCGCAAGCCGCCGGTCGGCGGGATGGGCGGGCTGATTGGAAGGAGAGCGATCCATGTATGAGTATATTGATCGGCCCGTCGAGACGCTGGCGGATGGTCCCCATTTTCTGGTCTGGGCGATGCGCCGCTGGGTGCAGGCGATGCATGACCGGCGCTGCCCCGCTTGCGTGATCGGCCCCGCCTTCGCCAAATGGCGGATGATGCCCGGTCTTGCTCCGTTTCAGGCGATGATGGCGATACTCAACATTCATGCGCTGCGGAATCTGCGCTTTGGCCCGGTCTGTTGCGGGCCGGTTTCGGAAGATGAGGCGATGCTGCTGACCTTCATCACGGGCGTCAGGGGACGATCTTCCGAAGAGATGGCGGAAACCCTTGCGCTGATCGTTGAGCGCGATCAGGTGCAATCCCTGCAGGGGGTGTTATCGCGCCTTGCCGATGCGATGGCGACAGTGAAGATATTGCCGGAAATCGCTTCTCGCCCGGCGGATTCTTAGGGGCGGATGCCAAGGCCTTCCCGGAATGATGGGCTTGTCCGGCCACCGGGAAACTAGGGTCAGGACGATTATGCCGATCCGATGGGATCGGGCACGGCCGATGCGACGGAAGGCGCGGTACGGGGGCCGGTCATGGCGCCCCGGACCGCGCATCCTTGTCCCTTATTCGGTGGTTTTGCCGTCGAAATGCTCATGCTCGGCGGCGGCATCGGCGCAGCTCTTATGCACGGTGCCGTCGATATGTTCCGGCGGGCCATAAATGGTGTAGAGGCGCAGCGGCTCGGTGCCGGTGCTGATGACATTATGCTTCGCGCCCTGCGGCACGATCACGCCGTCATCGGCCTTTACCTTGTGGCAGACATCGTCGATCCAGATTTCGCCCTCGCCGCCTTCGATGCGGAAGAACTGGTCGCGGTCGTCATGCACTTCCTCGCCGATCTCGTCGCCCGGCTGGATCGCCATTACCACCAGTTGCAGATTGTGCCCGGTATAGAGGACGCGACGAAAATCGTCATTTTCCTCGGTTACCTTTTCGATATTATCGGCATAACCCTTCATTACGGATCTCCTTCCCCCTCGCAGGGTAACGGCAAAGGCCGGGGCGTCCAGCCCGTTTCGACGGCGGAGTCGGTGAAATGCGAGGGGTTCGCATTATTTTGTCAGGTCGAAGGCGATCCGGCGCCTGTCGGGGTCGGCCTCGATCAGTTTGACGCAGAGTGCTTTGCCCGGCTCGGTTCCCGGTGCAGCGACCCGGGCGACGACCGGCAGGTCGCGCAACTGCATTCGCGTGCCGCGATCATCAATATCGGTGACGATCGCCGGGAATATTTCCCCGACCCGATCGTGCAGCATCACTGCCTCGGCGAGATCGATCGCGGCGCTTTCGATCTGGCCTCCCAGCGCTGCGGCTCCCGCCATCACGCCCGGCAGCCGTTCGAAGGCGTCGGTGACGGCATCCGGTACGGGCTGCCCATTGGCGATGGCAAGCGCCGCGCGCACCACATAGCGATCCGCGAGGCGGCGCAGTGGTGCGGTCGCATGGGCATAGGTCGCCGCCATCGCCGCATGCCAGGGGCGCTCCCCCTCGCGCCAGGGCACATAGGAGGCCCGCTCGCCCGCGCGGCGGATCGCCAGCATGAAGGCCGCCTGTTTCGGATCGGCCGGATCGAGCGTGCGCTCATATTGGGAAAGCGGCTCCATATCGGGCCAGACAAGGCCGAAGGCGCGCGCCGTCTGGCGCAGGCGTCGGATGGCCTTCGCATCCGGTTCCGGCATCACCCGGAACAGCCCGGTGCGATGGGCCAGCAGCACGTCCGCGACCGCCAGATTGGTGGCCAGAGACAGGGCGGCGTTATTTTCTTCGCTGGCAAGGCGGGGGCGGAACAGCAATTCGAAATGGCCGTTGCCCAGCGGGGTGACTTCCTGTTCCGGCGGATCGACGCGGGCGGCGCCGCGCCGGTCCTCGGCCCGGCGAATCCGGCTCGCTAGTTCCCCGAAATCCGGCGGCAGGTCGCCGGTACGCACATGGGCATAAGCGAGCTTGGCCCGACTGCGGATCAGCGCGCGTTCCACGCCGTCGAGCCGTACTGCTCCTTCCGGATCAACGCGGACGGTGAAGATCACAGCCGGGCGCGGGCCATCGGGCAACAGGCTGGCGGCTTGCTCACCCAATATCGGGGGATAGAGTGCGGCCTTGCCATCGGGCAGATATTGGCTGGTCCCGCGTTTCCATGCCTCGGCGTCGATCGGGTCGCCATCGGACACGAACCAGGCGACATCGGCAATCGCATAATGGAGCAGCAGGTCGGCTCCCGCCCGCTCGATCGCCAGCGCCTGATCGAGATCGGTCGAACTGGCCGGATCGAGCGTGACGAAGGGGCGGCCGGTGCGGTCGGCATGATCGGTGGGCGTCCGCCGCGCCGCCTGTTCCGCCGCGGCGACGACCGGTGCGGGAAAGGCGGCGGGCACCCTGAATTGCTGACGAATATCGGTAAGGCCGCGTGCGAGAGCGCCGCTTTTATCGACGAGCGCCTTCACCTCTCAGCCTCCCTTCCTATGTCTCCGGCTTTGTCGCCGTCCGCTTTGACCGGCTTCCGGCCCTCGCTCCCCTGTCGGTCGGTGAGGGCCGGATGGCGGCGTTATACGTCGAGATTGGCGACGTTGAGGGCGTTGTCCTGAATGAATTCGCGGCGCGGTTCGACCACATCGCCCATCAGGCGCGTGAAGATTTCATCCGCGACATCGGCCTGCTCGATTTCGACCCGCAGCATCGAGCGCGCATTGGGATCGAGCGTGGTTTCCCAAAGCTGTTCCGCGTTCATTTCGCCCAGGCCTTTATAGCGCTGGATCGCCAGCCCCTTGCGCCCGGCTGCGAGCACGGCTTCGAGCAGGTCGCTCGGCCGGCTGACGGCCACGCTGCCGCGTGCGGCAGCGGCGGGGGCCGTTTCTTCGCCCTCGTCTCCGGCCGGTGCGGCCATGTCGGTGGTGGCCTTGATCGGCACCAGACGGTTGGGATGGCGATAATTGTCCGCCTGTTCGGCGACGATACCGTGCAGCTTGCGCGCTTCCGCGCTGCCGATGAACGATCCTTCGATCACCATATGGTCGGTGACGCCGCGCCAGTGGCGCTGGAAATGGAAGCCGCCTTCTTCCGACATGTCGGCCGACCAGTTGCCTTCCAGATCATGGGAAGCAACCCATGCGACCGTGTCGGCGAGCTTTTGCGCCCGGCCCGCATCGTCCAGCTCGACATCGAGCGCACCGTTGATCGCCAGCGCCTCGACCAGGCGCGCATCATAGCGGCGCGGGACATAGCGCATCACCGCCTGCATCCGCCGCGCATGTTCGATCAGCACGCGCAGATCCTCGCCCCGGCGCACGCCGCCGGCACTTTCCAGCGCCATGGTGTCGACGCCGTTATCGACCAGATATTGTTCCAGCGCGCCATCGTCCTTGAGGTACACTTCCGAGCGCCCGCGCGTCGCTTTGTAAAGCGGCGGCTGGGCGATGTAGAGGTGTCCCGCCTCGATGATCTGCGGCATCTGGCGATAGAAGAAGGTGAGCAGCAGCGTACGGATATGCGCGCCGTCCACGTCGGCGTCGGTCATGATGACGATCTTGTGATAGCGCAGCTTTTCCAGATTGAAATCGTCGCGAATGCCGGTGCCCATCGCCTGAATGAGGGTGCCGATTTCGCGACTGGACAGCATCCGGTCGAACCGGGCGCGTTCCACGTTCAAAATCTTGCCGCGCAGGGGCAGGATCGCCTGGAAATGGCGGTCGCGGCCCTGTTTGGCGGAACCGCCCGCCGAATCGCCCTCGACCAGGAACAGTTCGGACTTGGCCGGATCGCGTTCCTGACAATCGGCGAGCTTGCCGGGCAGCGAGGCGATGTCCATCACGCCCTTGCGCCGGGTCAGTTCGCGCGCGCGCTTGGCGGCCTCACGCGCGGCAGCGGCGTCGATGACCTTCTGCACGATCGATTTGGCGTGTTGCGGGTTTTCCTCCAGCCATTCGGCCATTTTGTCGGCCATCAGGCTTTCGAGCGGCTGACGCACTTCGGAGCTGACCAGCTTATCCTTGGTCTGCGACGAGAATTTGGGATCGGGCAGTTTTACCGATACGATCGCGGTCAGCCCTTCGCGCATATCCTCGCCGGTCAGCGACACCTTCTCTTTCTTGAGCAGGCCGGACTTGTCGGCATAATTGTTGAGCGTGCGGGTCAGCGCGGCGCGGAAAGCCGCCAAATGGGTGCCGCCGTCCCGCTGCGGAATATTATTGGTGAAGCAGAGGACATTTTCATAATAGCTGTCGTTCCACTCCAGCGCGACGTCGATACCGATGCTGTCGCGCTCGCCGGTCACGGCGATGGGGGAGGGAATCAGCGGTGTCTTGTTGCGGTCGAGCCAGCTTACGAACGCGGCAATGCCGCCCTCGTAGAACAGCTCCACCTGCTTCTTCTCCTCCGACCGCGCATCGGCGAGGAACAGGCGCACGCCCGAGTTCAGGAAAGCCAGCTCGCGATAGCGATGTTCCAGCTTGTCGAAATCGAATTCGGTGATCTTGAAGGTCGCCGGGCTGGGCAGGAAGGTGACGCGCGTGCCCTTTCTGGGTTCGCCCTTGTCAGTGAGCGGCGCATCGCCGACGATTCTCAGCGGCGCTTCCGCATCGCCATGGCGGAAGCGCATATAATGCTCCTTGCCGTCGCGCCAGATGGTGAGATCGAGAAATTCGGACAGTGCGTTCACCACGGATACGCCGACGCCGTGCAGGCCGCCCGACACCTTATAGGCATTGTCGTCCGACGTATTTTCGAACTTCCCGCCTGCGTGGAGCTGGGTCATGATGACCTCGGCGGCGGAAACGCCCTCTTCCTTGTGGATGCCGGTAGGAATGCCGCGGCCATTATCCTCGACCGAGACGGAGCCATCGGGGTTGAGCTGGATCAGGATGCGGTCGCAATGACCGGCCAGCGCCTCGTCAATCGCATTGTCGGAAACCTCGAACACCATGTGGTGGAGGCCGGAGCCGTCATCGGTATCGCCGATATACATACCGGGCCGCTTGCGGACGGCGTCCAGCCCCTTCAGCACCTTGATGCTGTCGGCGCCATAATCATTGCTGTTCGGTGTGTTATTCTGCGGTTGTTCACTCATGCCGAGTGTATAGATAGAGAGGGGCGCGAGGGAAAGGAAAAGATCGCCCGCACCCGTCCCGTCATGTCGTTCGTCGCCTGCTGTCAGGCGGGTGCTGCGTTATTGCAGCGGCAGACCCAATGCGGATAGCACGGCGCGCCAGTCGACCAGCTTGAAATTCTGCGCGCCGCCGGGATTGGCGCCATCCTGCGCAATAAACAATCCAGCTGGATAATCCGGGCCGAAATCGCCTTGCATCAGTTCGATGCCGTCGGTTTCGCTGGCGCCGTCGATGATGGGGCCGTCGGCGATGCGGAAACGGCCGAGCGGTGTGCCGTTTTGCGCATCGAAAACGGCATAGGCGCTGTCACCCTGGCTGGAGGCGACCAGATGATCGCGCCCATCCGGGTTCATCGCATAGGCGAGGCCCTCGACATCGGCGACAAGACCGTCCGCCGGGCCGACCGAGGCGAACTTTTCCGGCTGCGCATCGGCCTGCGTGGTGCGGATGCGCCAGATGCCGACATCTTCCTCGCCGATATAGAGGTCGCCGGTGCGCGGGGAAGTGACGCAGCCCTCAATCTGGGTCGCGAGCTTCCATGTGCGGGCGATGCGGCCGGTATAGCCGCTGCCGCCCTCCATTTTCGTCAGCACGACCTCTCGCACCGTGCCGTCCTTGATCGCCGCATAGGCGGTGATCGTGGCGGGCAGGCCGGAGGCGCGGTTATCGACGCCATGGCGTTGCAGGCACAGGCCATAGGCCTCGCCCGCGCCGCTGGAGACGGTGCCCCGACCCCTGAGTGTGGTATCGTCGAAGCGTAGCGAAAACAGCGCGAGCTTTGAATTCGCCTTGTCCCCGCGGTCGCTGGCAACGACCAGGGCTTCGTCCGCGCCGCCGGCCAGATCGACATTGTTGAGCAGGCCGGCCGGATCGAAATTCTTCACCGTGCCGTCAAGGCCATAAACATAAAGTCCGGCCTTTTTGTCGGTGCCGACGATCAGGCTCTTCGCCGGGTCGGCGGCATTGCGCCAGATCGCCGGATCGTCCGCCGCATCGGCATTGGCGGTGCCGACCGGGGTCGTTTCCGCGGAGGCATGGACATCAGCTGCCGGCAGAGGCGAAGAGGCGACCCCGCCCCCCTGACCGGCGCAGGCCGGAAGAAGGGCAAGGGCGAGCAGGGAAGGCAGGGGCGCTTTCATCGCATCTATCTCCGTCAGAAGTTGACCTTGGCGCCGAACTTGACGGTCGGACCATATTTTTCGAACTGCAGCAGGCGCTGACGACCGCTATAGTTCTGATAGGCGAAATATTTCGCGTTGTTGACGTTCACCCATTCCGCGAACAGGCGGATATTCTGCGTGACCTTATATTTGGCCGACAGGTCGATCTGGAAATGATTGTCGACATAGCGGTCCTGCTCCGCAGAGCCGCTGATCTCATCGAGATATTTGTCGCGATAGGTGCCGGCCGCGCGCAGGCTGATCGGTCCCTTTTCATATCCGAGCACGATGTTGAACGTGTTGCGCGAATTTTCCGGCAGCGGAATGCTGCGCCCGTCGAGCAATGTGCCCTTGGTGTAGGTATAGGTGTAGTTGGCCTGCACCAGCAGACCATCCAGCGGCGAAGGCAGGAAGGTCATCGCCTGCGAGAAGCTGGCCTCTATGCCGAGCACCTCTGCGCTGTCGCCGTTCAGCGGCTGCTTATATTCGGGATATTCGACGCCATCGAGCGTATAGTCGTAGAAGGTCGCATCGACGATGAAATTGTCGATCGTCTTGTAGAAACCGCCGATCGAGATCGCACCATTGCCCGAGAAATAATAATCCCACCCGGCATCGAAATTCCATGCCTTATAGGGTTTGAGGTTGGGGTTGCCGAATTCCGCCTCATTATCCTCGTTGATCATGAAACCGGGCGACAGGTCGGACAGCTTAGGCCGCATCAGGCTCTTATAGGCGGCGGCGCGGAATACCATGTCATGCTGCGGCGAGAAGCGCACGGTCAGGCTGGGCAGCCAGTCGGTATAATGACGTTCCAGATCGACCGGGGTGACGGTGACGGCATCGCCATCGCCGGTCACCTGATTGCCGGACAGGCGGTTCCAGGTGCGTTCCATGCGGACGCCGCCGATCACGCGCAGGCTGTCGCTGTCCCAGCGGCCGAGCAGATAGCCGGCAGCGACATCTTCCTTCGCCGAATAATCGGAAGCGGCGGAGTTGAAATCGGTCTGGTACTGATCGACTTCGAAGTTCGCTTCATTGGCGCGGAAGAAATCGGTCGCGCCAGAATAGCTGGCGACCGGGCCGATGTCGGTCAGGCGATAGGTCTGGCGACCCAGCACATCGGCCAGCGTATAATCGCCGTCATATTTGCCGTAATAGGTCATGTTGAAATCATAGCTCTTCTTGCGCCAGCGTGCCTTGGCGCCGGCCTGAACCGTGAAGGTGCCGCCTTCCATCGCGAAGATGCGCGAGAGGTCGCCCTTCAGCGCATATTCTTCATCCTGGCTATCCGACAGGGTGGTCAGCTCGGTACGGTTGAAACCATATTCGCTGGGGTCGTTGAACAGGTCCGCGCCGCTGGTGACGGTATAGAGCGGTACGCGGCGGTTGGAATAATCCATGTTCACATCGACGCCGTCATCATTGAAGCGGGCGCGGAATCGGGTCGGGTCGATCGAGAAATTCTCCTTTTCGGAGGATTTGGCCCAGCTTCCCTGCCATTTGAACTTCCATTCGCCGGTATCGGTGTCGCCGCCGACGGCGATGGTGCGGATGCGCTGACGCTCGAACCGGTCCTTGATGTCGCGGCGCACTTCGATGCGGCCGTCGGCATCGCTGAAGAACGCGCTGTCCGCATCGCCCGAGGTCGGGTCTTCGTTAAAGATGAGCGTGGTGCGGCGGCGATATTCGTGATCGTCGAACTGGCTGTAATTGCCGCGCACATAGACGGTGGTCGTATCGGACGCGCGATAATCGAGCGAGAGTGCGCCGCTGATCCGCTTGCGGGTCACGTCATAGTCGCGATACTGGACTTCATCATTATAGACGATGCCGTTGTCGCCGGTCGACCAGTCGCCGCCGGTTTCGACATTGTCGGTTTCGAACTTGCGCTTGTAATAGCTGATGCCGCCGGCAATGCCGAGATTGTCGGTCAGGCGGGTCGAGAAGTCGAGACCGGCTTTGGGTGTTACCTTGCCGCTATAATCATTATAGCTTCCCTCGATATTGGCCGAATAATAATCCTTCTTGCGGTCGAAGGCGCTGGTGGTGTTGATTTCGATCGAGGCGCCGATGGTGTCGCCGTCCATGTCCGGGGTCAGTGATTTCTTGACCTCGATCGATTCGATGATGTCGGACGAAATCACGTCGAGCGCGACCGAACGCTTGTCGCTCTCCGGCGAGGGCAGGCGCACGCCGTTGAGGGAGGTGCTGTTGAGGTTGGATGCCAGGCCGCGCACCGAAACGAAGCGGCCTTCGCCCTGATCGTTCATGATGTTGAGGCCGGGCAGGCGGCGTAGTGATTCCGCGACATTCTGATCCGGGAACTGGCCGATGGCGTCGCGGGTGAGGACGCTGGTGACGCCGTCCGCCGCTTTCTGGCGGGAAAGTGCGCTTGCCTGATTGGCGGCCTGACCGATCACCAATATTTCGGCGCCGCCCACGGCCGCGATGGAGAAGTCGGCGGTCACGCGGCCTTCGGCCGGAACGCTGACCATCTTCTTCGCCGGTTCGGCGCCGACATAATAGACCGCCACCTCATATTCCCCGGCGGGAAGGCCGGAGATCACATAGGTGCCGTTACGATCCGTGGTGACGCTGCGATTGGCGCCGGTGATGACGACGGTCGCCGCCTGAAGCGCCCGCGTGCCGGTGGCGTCGGCGACATGACCCGTGACATCGCCGGCATGGGCGATCGTGGCGAAGGAGCAGGAGGTGAATAACAGTGCCGCCCGCAGCGGAAGCCGGGAGAGAATGGCCATCGGAAGTCCCCTTATTGATTGAATTCGGGGGCGCCCTAGACAGCCAAGATTACAATGGGCGGACAGTTTGGTTGCATAATGATGACAGGGGGTGGGCGATGCAAAAAGGCATCACTCCGCAATCCTTTCACCTTATCCCAAGGGCTTACTGGTGTGCGCACCCCCCTTGTACTAGATTGATTTCATGAACCGCGTCGCATTGTCCGATCGCCCCGTTTCTGTGGGTGACCGCCCCTATCTTACGGTTGGAAGCCTGCGCCCGCTGACCGACATCATGGCCGCCTCGCGCCTGATGCCGGACCGGGTGTTGCATCGCGCCGGGCTGTCAGGTGACCTGTTCGATGGTCCGGGGGATAGGCCGGTGGCGCTTTCCGATTATTTCCGGTTGTGCGAGCAGATGGCGTTGCAGGGAGGGGATGAAAGCTGCCATGTTTCGCTGCGTCCGCTGATGGTCGGAACGTCGGAACTGGTGCAGGCCCGCCTGCTCGGGTGCAGCAGCCTTTCGGACATGCTGGATGTGCTCGCCAACAGCTATAACATCATCCATGGCAGCAAATATAATCGCGTGCTGCGCCGGCGCGACAGCACCATCTATGAAATTGACGATACCGATTTCCCTTATGCGCTGGGGCATGACGAACCGTTTGTTCTGCTCTCGCTCGAATGCCTGCTCGTTTATGTTCATGTGCTGCTGCTTTCGGCGGTGGAAGACAGGGCGGAGGTGCGCCTGCGTCGGATGACGACACGGAACGGGGATGCCGCGCCGGGCAGCCATCTGGCATTCTGGCAGGTGCCGGTCGTCGGCAAGGCGCCGTCCTTCTCGCTCGTCTATTCGGGCGATCTCGACCGGGTCGCGGTGGACCCGGGGCTCAGCCCGGTCATCAATGCCCGCACCATCTATGGCGGCGTTGCCGATATGCTGGACCAGCTTCAGCCGCCGGAACGGACGGAGCATCTGGCGGACCGGGTCGAACGGCTGATCGCCGCCCGGCGGCTGGATCAGGGCGAGGCCGCGCGTGCTCTGGGCATGAGCGTGGCGTCGCTTCGCCGCGCGCTGGAGGCCGAAGGGACGAGCTTTCGCGACCTGCGCGCGGTGATTTTGAATCGCGAGGCGCAAATGGCGCTGAAAGACGGGCAATCGGTGCAGGATGTGGCCGAGATGCTGCATTTTTCCGACGGGCGGAGCTTTGCCCGTGCCTTTCGTCAATGGAACGGCGTCAGCCCCGGCGAATATGTCCGGCTTGCTGTTGTGAGCGAAAATGTCCCATAAAATCTGATCCCGACCGTCATCGACCCGGTTCGTTGTCTGATCTAATTCTCTAATCATGGCGCGGGTTCGAGACGCCACGCAGGGAGAGAATGTTGCCATGAAACAGCTTGTTGCGCGATCGGTCGCGGTGATGCCGCTGCTGTTGGTCGCTGCTTGCGCCGCTTCTCCGGCTGCCCCTCCTTCCTCTTCCGCTGCCTTGCCTCCCGCCGCTGATGCCGCAGCGTCCGACCGGATGATGACGGTTGACGGAACCCGCATCCGTGTGCGGATCGAGGGGCCGGAAAAGGCGCCGCCGATCATTCTCATTCACGGTTTTACCTTCAGTCTCGAAAGCTGGGACGGCTGGGCCGCCGATCTCGCCCGCGATCATCGTGTGATCCGTTATGACCTGTCCGGTCATGGGCTGAGCGATCCCGACCCGCGGCAGCGCTATGGAACGGAAGGGCGCGTTCGCCAGCTTGGCGCGCTTATGGATGCGCTGGGGATCCGGCGGGCGACGCTGGCCGGAAACAGCTTCGGCGGTCTGGTCGCGTGGAATTTCGCGGCGCATCACCCCGATCGCGTCGACAGGCTGATCCTCGTCGACAGCGCGGCCTATTCGATCAACGGGGTGACCGAAAAGCCGGTGCCGGTGCCGCCGGCGATGCGCGCCTATCTGACCAATCCGACGCCGCCGGGCGTTGCCGCCTCGGCCGGGCTGATCTTCGCGCATCCCGAACGCCTGTCGCCGGCGCGGCTGGAGCAGATGCGCGCGATGATCGCCCGTAACGGCCCGGCGCTGATTGCCCATCTCGAACAATTTACCCTGCCTGAGCCGACGCGGCTGCTCGGGCAGATCAAGGTGCCGACGCTGATTTTGTGGGGCAGCGCCGACAAGGTCGTGCCGGTCGATCATGCCGACCGGCTGGCCGCCGCGATTCCGGGGGCCCGACGCATCATTTACGAGGATGTCGGCCATGCCCCGCAAGAGGAGGCCACCGCCCGCAGCCTCGCGGATGTGCGCGCCTTTCTCAATAACAAGCGATAATGGGAGGACCATCATGAACCATCAGAATAAAGCCCGCCTGCTCGCGGCGACCGCCGCATCGCTGACCCTGTTCGCGATGACGCCGGCCCATGCCCAGCAGGAGGCCGCCGAATCCGTCAGCGACGCCGATATCGTCGTCACCGCCCGCCGTCGTGAGGAAAGTCTGCTCGACGTACCGGTCGCGGTCAGCGCCTTTTCCGGCGAAAAGCTGGAGACGCAGGGCGCGCTCGACATTACCGACATCGCCAATATCACGCCCAATACGACGCTCGAAAATTCGCGCGGTACCAATTCTACTCTCACCGCCTTCATTCGTGGCGTGGGTCAGCAGGACCCGGTTCCGGGTTTCGAGGCGGGTATCGGTATCTATCTCGACGATGTCTATCTGAACCGGCCGCAGGCCGCCGTGCTCGATATTTATGATGTCGAGCGGATCGAGGTGCTGCGCGGTCCGCAGGGTACGCTCTATGGCCGCAACACCATCGGCGGCGCGATCAAATATGTGACCAAACGTCTGTCCGATAAGCCGGAACTGCGTATTCGTGCGACTTACGGCACCTATGATCAGGCCGATCTGGTGGTGACGGGCAGCGTGCCGGTCAGCGATATGTTCCGGGTCGGCGCGTCGGTCGCCCGCCTGTCGCGCGGCGGTTTCGGTGACAATCTGACCATTCCAGGTCTGGAGAATTACAACAAGGATGTATGGGCGGCGCGGGGCACCGTCGAAATGGGCGGCACCGGCGCGCCCGTGCTGATCCGCATTTCGGGCGACTATACCCGCGACAAGTCGGATCCGCGCAACGGTCATCGCCTGATCCCCGGGCTCTATTCCGGCGCGCCGGTTCTGGGGGACGTTTATGATACCGAGGCGGGCCTCAACAATCCGAAGCAGGATGTGAAGGCTTATGGTCTGGCGATGAACATCACCGCCGACCTCAGCGATGCGATCACTTTCCGCTCGATCAGCGCATGGCGCAAGGATACCAGCTACACGCCGATCGATTTCGACTCCCTGCCTTCGGTCGACGTCGATGTGCCGGCGGTGTACCGCAATGAGCAGATCAGCCAGGAATTCCAGATCCTTTACAAGGGCGAGCGCCTGAACGGTTTGCTGGGCTTCTATTATCTCGACGCCAGCGCGGCGACCGAGTTTGACGTGCTGCTGGGCCTGACCGGCGAGCTGTACGATCTTCCCGGTTATAACGCCTATACGGCCGGTAATGTGAAGACCAACACCTGGTCGGTGTTCGGCGACTTCACCTTCGATTTCACCGATCAGCTGAGCCTGTCGCTTGGCGGTCGCTTCACCAACGACAAGCGCAAGGCCTTCGTTTACAAGGATACGCGCATTACCGGCACCTCGCCGGTATTTGGTGGCGTCAACCCGCCCTTCATCACGGCAGTGGCGACCAATTTCAACGGCCAGCGGACGTTCAAGGAATTCACGCCGCGCGCCTCCCTGTCGTTCAAGCCGAATGACGATAATATGGTCTACGCCTCCTATTCCAAGGGGTTCAAGGGCGGTGGCTTCGACCCGCGCGGGTCCGCCACCCAGGCGCCGGACGTCAATCAGGACGGTGTGCGCAGCTATCAGGAAATCTATGATTTCCTGTCCTTCGACCCGGAAAAGGTCGATACCTACGAACTTGGGTATAAGGGCGCGCTGTTCGATCGCCGCCTGACGCTCAGCATTGCCGGTTTCTATTCCGATTATAAGGATGTGCAGATCCCGGGATCGGTCGGTTGCATCGTCAACGGCGTGCAGAATTTCTGCGGCATCACCACCAATGCGGCCAAAGCGACGATCAAGGGCATCGAGGCCGAGACAACGGCGATATTGGCGCGCAATTTCGCGGGCAGCGGATCGCGCCTCTCGTTCAACGGTGCGCTCGGTTATATCGATACCAAGTATAAGAAGTTCATCGGGCCGACGGGTGCCGACGTTTCCGATCAGCGGACCTTCCAGAATACGCCGAAATGGACGCTGTCGGGCACGCTCGCTTCGACCGGCATGCCGATGCTGGGCGGCGCGCTGGATGTCTCGACGACCCTGTCCTATCGCAGCCTGACGCATCAGTTCGAGGTGCCGATTCCGGCGCTCGATCAGCCCGGCTATGCGCTCTGGGATGCCAGCATCGTCTGGCATTCGGACAATGACCGCTATTCGTTCGGCGTTCACGGCAAGAACCTGACGAACAAGCACTATATTACGTCCGGCTATAATTACATGAACGGTACGACCTCCACGCTCGGCCTCGAAGGCATTCAGACCGCCTTCTACGGCAACCCGCGTCAGGTCTTTGCGACGCTCGGGGTCAAGTTCTGACCATGAGCGGAGCCGGGTCGTCCCCCCATTTGCTGTCGGGCCTTGAAGGGGGACGGCCCGCCCGCGCCGGTGTGATGATGGCGATGTTGCTCATCGCCTACACGCTCAATTTCATCGATCGCCAGATTATCGGCATATTGGCGGTTCCGATAAAGGCCGATCTCGGCCTTTCGGATGGCCAGCTCGGCCTGATGGGGGGGCTGGCCTTTGCTCTGTTCTACAGTGGGCTGGGCATTCCGATCGCGCGTCTCGCCGACCGAAAGGATCGCGGCCTCATCATGGCCGTGTCGCTGGCGCTGTGGAGCCTGATGACCGCCATGTGCGGCCTCGCCCAGAATTTCGTTCAGCTCTTTCTCGCCCGGTTGGGCGTGGGCGTGGGTGAGGCAGGCGGCGTTGCCCCGGCCTATTCCCTGATTTCCGATATCTTCCCGGCAGAGCAACGCGCGCGTGCGCTCGCCGTCTATTCCTTCGGCATCCCGATCGGCAGCGCCAGCGGTATCGTGTTTGGCGGCCTGATCGCGACCCTGATCGACTGGCGATATGCCTTCTTCATCGTGGGCCTGGCCGGCATTTTGCTGGCGCCCCTGTTCCGCCGGGTGGTTCGCGACCCCCGCCCGTCGCGGCCCGCCGCGTCCGAAGCCGATAGTGTCGGCATCGGCGCGGTGTTGGCCACCATCATGCGCAAGCCCAGCTTCTGGCTGTTATCGGTCGGGGCTTCCTGTTCGTCGATGATGGGTTATGGCCTGTTTTTCTGGCTGCCCAGCTTCCTCGTGCGCAGTTTCGGCATTTCGTTGCTATCGGCCTCGCTCCATTATGGCGCGATCCTGCTGGTCGGAGGGATTGCCGGGATATGGCTTGGCGGACGGCTGGCCGATGGTATGGGGAAACGTAGCCGCGCCGTCTATGCGCTGGTGCCCGCTATTGCCTTCATCGCTACCATCCCTTTCTACGCGGCCGGGATCGGCGCGCAGACCATATTGACGGCGATTGCGCTGTTGCTGGTGCCGACCGCGCTTGGCCTCGTCTGGCTCGGTCCGGTGATCGCGGCGATTCAGGGGCTGGTACCCGCGTCGATGCGGACCACAGCGTCGGCGATTTTCCTTTTCATCAACAATCTGATCGGTATCGGCATTGGCACCCCGGCCATAGGCTGGCTATCCGATTATCTGAAAGCCGAGCATGGCGAGGAATCGCTGCGCCATGCGATATTGTGGGGGACTTCTTTCTATGTCGCGGCGGCGGCTCTGCTGCTGGCCGCAGCCCGGTTCCTGCCGCGGGATTGGGAAGGGGAATAACGGACATTGGCCGGTCCGTATGGACCCTTTATTTACCATCGGCGCTTATGATCCCGGCCTATGTTCGGCCCGCGACTCTCGTCGATTTTCAAAAGCCGCTGGATGGCGCTGCTCTGGGCGGCGCTGGTCCTGTGGATGGCGGTGGATTTCGTCGGGGTTGATACCAGTGGAGGTGATGATGGCAACGAGGCCACCGTCGGTACCGATGTCACCGGGCAGCCGGTCACGGATGGCGATATCGCGGCCTTGAAACACGTCCTTGAAGATCATTGACCGATCAGGGTTGGTTGCCGGTAGCCTTTTCCTATATCGCTACGGGCTTGTCGAGTTCGGCATCAGGGTCCACTATAGCGGCACGGGTGGAGCGTGTCTGGAAAGGACCTGTCTATGCATATTGCCAATGGAACGCTGGTTATGGCGATTGACGGCGCAAAAATGCTGCTGTTCCGCAATGACGGCGATGAAAAATACCCTGTCCTCACCACGCTGGCTCATCAGGAAATAGAGTCGCTCTCCTCCGCCGAACGGGGAACGGATACGCCCGGGCGGACTTTTTCCAGCGGTAGCGACCGGCGCAGCGGATATGGGGAGACCGACTGGCATCAGCAGGCCGAGGATCGTTTCGCCGCCGAGGCCGCCGCGCGATTGCAGGCGGTGGCGGCGGAAGAAAAGGGCGGCATCGTTATCATCGCCCCGCCGCGCCTGCTGGGCGAGTTGCGTAAACATTATGACGCGGCGGTCGGGGATCGCCTGCTGGCCGAGATCGACAAGGATCTGGTCCGGCATGTCACGGATGATATAGTCGCGGCGATCGCCGCCCATAGCGGGTGATCGCCCGGAGCATTTAGGGCATCGGACGTGAAGTTAAGCGCGATCATTCTGGCGTCGGGTTCTTCGACTCGTTTCGGGGTGGAGGACAAGCTGACCGTGCCCCTGCACGGCAAGCCGCTGATCCGTCATGTCATCGACACGGTACAGTCGCTTGGCCTGTGCCAGACCCTGTTGGTGACCGCTCCGGCAAGTTCGCTGGCCTCGCTGATCGGCGATACTGTCGTGACAATGGTTACCAATGACCGCTACCGGGAAGGGATGGGAACGTCGATCGCTGCGGGAGTGACCGCGCTGGCCCCTTGCGACGGCGTGTTCATCCTGCCCGGCGATATGCCTTTCATCGATAGCGCGGTTTTCGAGGAATTGCGCTACCGGTTCGACCGGATGCCGGCCCCGGATATACTCGCGCCGGCTTTCGAAGGGCGGCGAGGTCATCCGGTCCTGTTCAGTGCCCGTTGTTTCGGGGAGCTGGCGGGACTCGAGGGGGATCGTGGTGCGGCGGCGATGCTGGCCTCCGGGCACTATTATGTCGAATTGCTGGCCGTATCGACGCCTGCCATTTTGCTGGATATCGACACGCCGGAGGATCTGGTCCGCGCGAACCGGTATGCGGTGCCGCAGGAATAGCGAGAAGTCCTCCCTGCCGATGGATCAACATGGGCCGTCAAATATGGGAACGCTTCTGCTTTGAGGTGGTTCGCCGATACGGGCGATATCTGATGTCGTAGCCCGTTCTTGCCGGGATATGCCTAAGGTCCTGACCCCGATCAACGCCCGCCGGGCCTGGCGATCGGGTGGGGCGCATTCTGCGTCGATTATTCGGACTGTCTGACGGAAGTCAAGCGGACGATAAGAAGGGTGTTGGTGCTGAATGACCAAAATATACAAGATGAAAATTGTATATATCAGTCATTAATAGTGCAGATCGGATGAAATATACCTCTAAAATGGACAAGATATTGATAATATCATAAGATAATTTAGACGTTTAGAATTTTAATTGGAAAGATCAAGTATAACATGATAGCCAATATGTGATGAACACGGAGGAGGCCGTGAGGGAAAGAGCAATAAGGGAGATACATGGTCAGTATTTGATGCATAAAATAAATGGCTATGTGAGATCAGAAGGAAAAATCGGACCGCCCATAAGGAAAAAAAGGCGAAGAGGTCATGCCGTCTTTCTTGATGATGGTGTGAATTCGGGGGAGTTCTGGAATGAAAGGGGTGGCGGGGATTTTCCCGCCGATGATCGTGACAGCCCGGTTGAAAGGCCCCCATCGTCCGGTCTCGTCTACAGCTATGTAATCGACAGTGACGATAGCCGTCGTGCCGCCGTGCACCGGATGATCAGTGGTCGACCCGACATGGTCACCAGAAGCTATCGCGACCGAGGGGCCTTTCTGGCTGAAATTGAGCGGCTTGACGAAGGGTGCGTCATCTTCTTCGATCAGGAGACTGAACGCCCGGATGGGCATGGGAATCCGCTGTCCTTTGTTCCTTTCATTCGGGATGTCAGCCGGAATCGGCGCTTTGCCTGTATCCTGCTGGCGGTCCAGCGCGATATGCGAGTTGCGATAGAGGCGATGAAAGCGGGCGCGACTGATTGCCTGCTCTATCCTTGCGAAGAAACGGAGATAGTGTCTTCGATTGACGAGGCGCTCGATCTTGTGAAGCAGGCGGCTCATAATAATGCCGCGCTGGTCGAGGCGCGGCAGCAGATCGATCGGCTGACCGCGCGGGAACAGGATGTGCTGCACGGCCTGATGCACGGCAAGTCGAACAAGATGATTGCGCTCGATCTTGCCATAAGCCCGCGGACCGTCGAAATATACCGCGCTCATCTGATGGAGAAGCTGGGTACCCATTCGCTGTCGGAAACCCTGAGGGTTGCTTTCGCCGCTGGTTTCATCTGATGGCGGGGTGCCGGGGCATTTCCCTGCCGGATGGTGTGAACTGCGTTCCTGCCGCACTATCATGCTCCGGCGGCCTTAGGGGCAGAACCCATTACTGGCGCCGTTAAGGCGCCCAAATGGCGACCATATCGTCACCGACGTGGCGTTCATATGAGGTGGCATTATTTTCAGTGCGCCGGGCGGGCGCTTTCCGGAATGTGTCGCGCTCGTTCCCGGCCCGGATCACCCGGCGGCTTCGGTGTCCGCATCCGCCTGTTCATTTGCCTCGATCTCGGCCGCCTTCGCTTCGACGAGCCGGACGATATGATCGACCATGTCGCTATCCTGCACATGATGATCGGTAACGCCCGAGAGATACACCATATGCTTGCCGTTGCCGCCGCCGGTAATGCCGATATCGGTTTCCCGCGCCTCGCCCGGCCCGTTGACGACGCAGCCGAGTACCGAGAGGGAAAGCGGCGTGCGGATATGCTGGAGCCGTTCCTCCAGCATCTGCACGGTGCGGATCACGTCGAAACCCTGTCGCGCGCAACTGGGGCAGGAAACGACGCGCACGCCGCGTGTGCGCAGGCCCAGCGATTTCAATATCTCATAACCGACGCGCACTTCCTCTTCCGGTTCGGCGGAGAGGGATACGCGGATAGTGTCGCCGATTCCGGCCCAAAGCAGATTGCCGATGCCGATCGCGCTCTTGACCGTGCCGCCGCGCAGACCGCCTGCTTCGGTGATGCCGAGGTGCAGCGGGCAATCGACCGCCTCGGCCAGCCCCATATAGGCGGCGACGGCGAGGAACACGTCGCTGGCCTTCACCGCGACCTTATAGTCGTGGAAATCCTGATCCTGCAGCAGCCTGATATGGTCGAGCGCGCTTTCGATCAGCGCCTCGGGGCAGGGTTCGCCATATTTTTCGAGCAGGTCCTTTTCGAGACTGCCCGCATTGACGCCGATGCGGATCGAGCAGCCATTGGCCTTGGCCGCGTCGACCACTTCCTTCACGCGGGCGGCGCTGCCGATATTGCCGGGGTTGATGCGCAGGCAGGCCGCGCCCGCATCGGCGGCTTCCAATGCGCGCTTATAATGGAAATGGATGTCGGCGATGATCGGCACCCGCGCCGCGCGCACGATTTCTTTCAGCGCTGCGGTCGATTCTTCGTCCGGGCAGGAAACGCGGATGAGATCAGCGCCCGCCTCCTCACACCGGCGGATCTGGTCGATTGTCGCCTTTGCGTCGCTGGTCAGCGTGTTGGTCATCGTCTGCACGGTGATCGGCGCGTCGCCGCCCACGGGCACGGAGCCGACCATGATCTGGCGGCATTTGCGGCGCGCTATGTCGCGCCAGGGGCGGAGGCCGGGATTATGGTCTGACATGATGGTTCGCCGTCGGCTCGTCTTTTCGGGTGAAGTGTCGTTTCGATTGCCAGCCCTATAGCGCCTTGTGGCCCGGGTTAGAAGCGCAAGCCTGTCTTTCCTGTCGGTGGGCCTGTCAGGCGGGGCGAAAGGGCTGTTCAGGAAGGCCCGGCACATCGACCGGGAAAGACAGGATCGATCCGGCCAGTGGTTGCAGCGCCAGCTCCTTCTCGTCCAGTCCGGTGCGGGCGCTGGTAACGAAGGCAGTACACAAATCCTCGCCGCCAAAGGCGATCATGGTCGGGCGGCTTACCGGCAGGGGGACGCTCTGCACGATGTCTCCTCCCGGCGAGAGGCGGACGACGCGGCCGCCGTCGAACAGGGCCGACCAATAATATCCTTCCGCATCGAAGGAGCCGCCGTCCGGGCGGCCCTCGCCGTTCGGGAAGCGATGAAATATGGTTCGGTTGGAAAGGGTGCCCGTGTCCGGATCGACATCATAGCGGCGCACCATGTGGCTGGGGGTGTCGGCATGGTGGAAATGGCGGTCGCCCGCATCGAAGGCGGCACCATTGCAGGTCAGCATTCCGTCCTCGATCAGCGTCACCGACCCATCCCGGTCGAGCCGGTAGAGCGCGGCGTCCTGTGCGCTCTTCTCCATGTTGACGCTGCCCGCCCAGAAACGGCCATGGCTGTCGGCGCGGCCATCATTCATGCGCAGGGCGGGGCGCCCGGCCAATATCGGATCGCCGAACGGTTCGGGTTCCCCATCCCAGTGGCGCAATAGGGCGAAACCGTCTTTCATCCCCAGCAACAGGCCGCTGTCCCCGGTAAAGGCGAAGCAGCCGACCGGCGCATCGAACCGGCGCGTTTCGTTTCTTCCGGTGGCGGGATCGAGCCGGTGAAGTTCGCTCCGGGCAATATCGACCCAATAGAGCCTGCGTTCCGCCGCCTGCCAGCGGGGGCATTCGCCCAGCGCGGCATCGGCCTTCAATGCTATGGTTACTATTGTCATATATCCGCCCAGACGGTAGCATGGCAATGAGTGGGGAGTGACCGGGCGCAGACTAGCCGCGTATAAGGATAAAGAACAAGGTATCTTTCATGGCAAGAGCAGAACCGTGGCGTCTGGACGCAGATAATTATCCCGTCTCAATGGTGATACAGTCCCGGTTTCAGGATCTGGATTCCCTTGGGCATATCAATAATGTCGCGATGTCCGGCATCTTCGAAACGGCCCGGGTCCACTTTCATCGCATTTTCGGGCGACACCCGGCCGATCAGGGCGTGCGCTGGATGGTGGCGGCGGTTGACCTCAAATATATTGAGGAAGCGCATTTCCCTTATGATCTCGTCGTGTGCAGCGGCATCGGCCATATCGGCAACAGCAGCTGGACGATCGTATCCGCCGCTTTTCAGCAGGGAAGTTGCGTCGCCACCTGCGACACGGTGATGGTGATGAAGGGGCCGAAAGGGAAAAATGTGATCGATGGCCAGATGCGCGTGATCATGGAACAGAACAGCGCGTACCCCAACCTGCCTTCGGCTGTGCCATCGGATGCGTGACGCCTCTGCCGGTCGCTGTCGGAGTGGGCGTTAACCCTCTGGTGACGTAATTCCTTTACCTTGCGTGTATCCTTGGGGCCTTGCGGCTTGGCAAAAGAGGGTCGCGCGATGCAGCGTTTCCATTTCAGTGGGCTTTCCGGGCTGGGGGGCGGCCTGTCCGGTTTCGATCTGTCCGGCGAGAACCGGGTGACCGCCGGTGACGAAGGACAACGCCTCAGCCTGCTTGTGGTGGATGAGGATGCCGGTGCCCGCGAGGCGATGGCGCGGCGTTTTTCCCACATGAAATATGATGTGCGGCTTGCCGAGGATGGCATGGTCGCCCTGGCCTTGTTGCCGGCGCATCGTTTCGACGCGATCCTTGTGGACATCGGGCTGGAGGTGATCAGCGGTGTCGAAACGATCAGGAAGATGCGCATTTCCGGCCTGCTGGGTGGAGCTGCGATCTTTTCGATCGCCCGGCGGAACGACAGCCACAATGCGAAGCGTTCGCTGGAGGGGGGCGCGGATGACGTGATCGCCAAGCCTTTCGATTTCGACATCGTGGATCTGCGTATCCGTCATATGGTGCGCCGTATGCGCGACCTGGAGGATATGGCCCGTCATAATGAGACGCTGGATGCGCGGATAGCGCGGCGCGCGATGGAACTGGGCGAAGCGCGGGCCGAACTGGATGAATTGCGGGGGGATCGCGGTCGGCTGATCTCGTCGATTCAGGCGTTGCACGATGAGATTGAACGCCTCACCGAGCGGCAATGCTCGGATTGATTTCCGGCAGGTCTTTGCCGCGATCATGATATGTCCGGAGCGTGTTCGTTGCGGGTGAATAGCCTGTTTTACCCCGAACCACTTTGTTTCTCTTCGTCCTCGGGCTGATGGTGCAATATCTCGTTGCGCACCCGGATGACCGCCGATCCGATTCTCGTTTCGACAATGAACAGGGCGAAACCGATGGCGATGCAAGCCATCGCCCCGACGAACAGTGAAGCGATGATCGTATCGAAGCGGTTGCCGAAAAGCTGGCCGGCGAACAGCAGGATCACCACCAGACAGATCATGCAGGCGCTCAGAACGGCCAGCAGGATGCAGATGTTGACGATGCGGATGCGGCGATCCAGCGTTCGTATCTCGTTTACATAACGCTCATGATCGGGGCCGCGTGACTGGGTGATGAGCCCCTCCACCGCGCGGGCGCGATCGATCACCCGCGCGAGGCGGCTGGCGCACAAGTTGAGGAACGCGCCGATCCCCGTAAGCAGGAAGACCGGCGCGACCGCGAGGCGGATCGTCTCCGCGACGTGAGAGATATGGGGCAGGTCCGGCTGGGCCATCGCCATGGGTGCGTCAGTTCCCGCCGACGGTCTTGTCGTTGGCGACGTTGACGCCCATGCTTTGCAGATACCGCTTCACATTGCGCGCGGCCTGCCGCAGCCGTTGCTCATTTTCGACCATGGCGATGCGGACAAAGCCCTCGCCGTCCTCGCCATAGCCGACGCCCGGTGCGACCGCGACCTTGGCATGGGTCAGCAACTGTTTCGAAAATTCGAGACTGCCCATGTCCTTGAGCGCGGGCGGCAGCGGCGCCCAGCAGAACATCGACGCCGGCGCGGGCGGAATATCCCACCCGGCCCGGCCGAAGCTTTCGACCAGCACGTCGCGGCGGCGATGATAGAGCTGCCGGTTCTTTTCGACGATATCCTGCGGCCCGTTGAGTGCGGCGCAGGCCGCTGCCTGAATCGGCGTGAACGCGCCATAATCGAGATAGCTCTTCACCCGCGTCATTGCCGCGATCAGCCGCTTGTTGCCGACCGCGAAGCCCATGCGCCAGCCCGCCATCGAATAGGTTTTCGACATGGAGGTAAACTCGATCGCCACGTCCTTGGCGCCGGGCACCTGAAGGATCGACGGCGTGGGCTTGCCGTCATAGTAAAGCTCGGAATAGGCGAGGTCGGACAGCACCCAGACGCTGTTTTCCTTCGCCCAGGCGACCAGCCGTTCGTAAAAGGCGAGGTCCACCGTCTCCGCTGTCGGGTTGGAAGGATAGTTCACCACCAGAATCGACGGGCGCGGCACGGTAAACGCCATTGCCCGGTCGAGGCTGCGAAAATAATTCTCGTCCGGCGTCGTCGGCACGGAACGGATCGTCGCCCCGGCGATGATGAAGCCGAAAGTGTGGATGGGATAGCTGGGGTTGGGCGCGAGCACGACATCGCCCGGCGCGGTGATCGCGGTGGCGAGGCTGGCCAGCCCTTCCTTCGACCCCATGGTGACGACAACTTCCGTTTCCGGATCGACATCGACGCCGAAACGCCGCGCATAATAATTGGCCTGCGCCCGGCGCAGCCCCGGTATGCCCTTGGACTGGGAATAACCGTGCGCATCCGGTTTGCGCGCCACCTCGCACAGCTTGTCGATGACATGCTGGGGCGGCGGCAGGTCGGGATTGCCCATGCCGAGATCGATAATGTCCTCGCCCGCGGCTCGCGCTGCTGCCCGCATACCGTTGACTTCGGCGATGACATAGGGCGGCAGACGCTTGATGCGGTAGAATTCTTCGGACATTTTCCCTTAACTTTCCTGTTTGTCGCGCCGACGAAGCAATTTGGTTCGACGCCGTCACCGCTATATACTTCGATTCGACCGGTTGCCAGAGAAAGCCGTGCCCTCATTTCCGGGGGGCGGTGTGATCCGACGTGGAAACCGAATTCAGTGAGAGGAGCAGTGCTTGTCCGATCAGTCATCCAGCGACAGCCAGACCGTCCCCGATTATATTCCTTCCCTCGATCAGATGCAGCAATGGACCCGCTCGATCGGGCAGGTGCAGCAATTGCTGCTGGAACATGCGGCCGGATTGATGACGAAGGCGGAGGTGCCGCAGCCGGACGCGGTTGCCCTGCCGCCCGCCTCGCCCCTGTTCCGGCCCGACCTGCTGGCGCAGGTGCAGGCGGATTTCGCGAAGGAATCCATGGCGCTGTGGCAGCGGTTTCTCGATGCCGGGGGCGACCGGCCGGAACCGGCTCCCGACAGTCCGGCAGCAAAAAAAGACGGTCGTTTTGCCGATGCCCGATGGGCGGAGCACCCGTTCTTCGATCTGGTGCGGCAGAGCTATTTGCTGATCTCCGACTATCTGCTGCGTCTGTCCGATGCGGTCGACGGCCTTGATCCGCATCAGAAGGAGCAGGTCCGGTTCGCCACCCGGGGGCTGGTCGATGCGCTTTCCCCCAGCAATTTCCCGCTGACCAATCCGGTCGTGCTGGAAAGAACGATGGAGACGGGCGGCGAAAATCTGGTGCGCGGCCTGCGCCATATGCTGGCCGATATGGAAAAGGGGCAGCTTACGCATACGGACGGGAAGGCGTTCGAGGTCGGCGTCAACATCGCCGCCACGCCGGGCAAGGTCATCAGGGAAACCCCGCTCTATCAGCTCATCCACTATGAGCCGACGACCAAGAAGGTGATGGAAACGCCGCTGATCATCTTCCCGCCATGGATCAACCGTTTCTATATCCTCGACCTCGCGCCGGAGAAGAGCTTCGTCAAATGGGCGGTGGATCAGGGGCTCAGCGTGTTCATGGTGAGCTGGAAATCGGCCGATGCCAGCATGAAGGACGTGGTCTGGGACGATTATATCCTGCGCGGGCAGGTCGATGCGATCGACACGGTGCGGGAATTGCTGGGGGTGAAGAGCGTCCATGCGATCGGCTATTGCGTGGCCGGTACGACGCTAGCCGCGACTCTCGCCTGGCTGGCGGCGCGCGGCGAGGCCGACAAGGTGGCGAGCGCCACCTTCTTCACCGCGCAGGTCGATTTTCGCGAGGCGGGCGACCTGACCCTGTTCATCGATGACGAGCAGCTCAAGCTGGTCGATCAGCTCTCTGCGCCCGGCTATCTTGACGGGCGCTATATGGCGGCAACGTTCAACCTGTTGCGTGGCCGCGACCTCATCTGGAACTATGTCGTCAACAATTACCTGCTGGGGCAGGATTATGCGCCTTTCGACCTGCTCTACTGGAACGGGGATACGACCAATCTGCCCGCTCGCTGGCACAGGCAGTATCTGACCGACCTTTATCGCGACAACAAGCTGGCCGTGCCCGGGGGCATATCGGTCGAGGGAACGCCGATCGACCTGCGCAAAGTGCAGACGCCGAGCTATGTTCAGGCGGGGCGGGAGGACCATATCGCTCCGCCGCGCAGCGTGTGGAAGATTACCGAGCATTTTGCCGCGCCGATGCGGTTCGTGCTTGCCGGATCGGGACATATCGCTGGAGTCGTCAACCCGCCCTATAAGCAGAAATACCAATATTGGACCTGCGGAAAAGATGTCACCACGTTGGAGGATTTTGTCGCCGCAGCCGAGGAAACACCCGGAAGCTGGTGGCCGGACTGGATCCAGTGGCTGAGCGGTTTCTCTTCGGAATATGTGGCGGCCAAGGGTGCGCGAATCCCCGGGAAAGGGGCGTTAAAGGCATTGGAAGAGGCGCCCGGAAGCTATGTCAGAAGCGGCCATGCGGAGCTGGTTCCAGCGACGTCGCCAGAGGTAGGGTGACATTTTTGTTGCAGTGCACAAAATTACTTGATTCCTCCCTCTGAATATTATATTGTGCAACGCAGCAATTGAGGAGTTCGTCATGACTGGCACAACCAAGGCGCCCCGACGCTCGACCCCTGCTACCGTACAGAAAGCCGCCGCGAAACCGGCTGCGGCCAAGGCTGCGGTGCGATCGACGTCGCCGAAAAAGCCTGAAGCGGCAATATCGGAACCGGTAGTCCAGGAAGTTGCCGAGCTGACGGCCGCTGATCTTGCTGTCTCGCAGGAACCGAAAGAACCGAAAGAAAAGCCGTCCGCTCCTGTCGTAACTGCCAAGTCCGAAGAAATAGCGCCAACCGCGATCGAGGAAGTTGCAGTGATCGCGGAAGAGGTCGAGCAGAAAGGAATAAAGGTCATGTCCGACGTTATGGAAACCACCAAAAAATATACCGATGAAGCCAAGGAACGCTTCCAGAGCGCTTTCTCGGAAATGAGCGAGAAGGCCAAGACGAGCGTCGAGAAGTCGACCAAGGCGTTTGAAGAACTGAGCGATCTTGCCAAGGGCAATGTCGAAGCGCTCGTCGAGTCGGGCAAGATCGCGACCAAGGGTGTCGAGGCACTCGGTCAGGAAGCCGCCGAATATGGCCGCACCAGCTTCGAAAAGGCTTCGGCCGCGATGAAGAGCCTGGCCGCCGTCAAGTCGCCGACCGAATTCTTCCAGCTGCAGAGCGACCTGATGTCCAGCAGCTTCGATGCGTTCGCCAAGGAAAGCGCCAAGGCCAGCGAAGCTTTTCTGAAGCTTGCCGGTGATGTGGTGCAGCCGATCAGCACCCGCGTTTCGGTCGTGACCGACAAGGTGCGTTCGCTCGCTGCCTGATTGCGCGTAAATGCAGGATTTGCGGCCCCGCTCCCTTTTCGGAGACGGGGCCGTTTCCTTATCTGCGATCCGATTGCCGGCTCGTCCCCGTTTCCGTGAACGGGTGGGGGTGCCGGTGCAAAACGAGGAGGAGCCCGTGGCGGGGCTGGTTCCTTTGGTTCCCGCCTTTCCGGTGCGGGGAGATTCGCTGCCTCCCTCTTGCCGAACGGTTCGTCACTCGCCATATTCGCCGCGATGACAGGGTTTTATCAGACTCGACTTTACCAGACACGACAGGGCCGGAGGCCGGTTGTGATGGCAGGGCAGGAGGGCGATGACGAGGGGGGCTCCGGTGGGCCGAACGTCGGTATCGCCACCCGCGCCCGCGCGCGTACCAAGCGCCCGTCGCTTTACAAGGTATTGATGCTGAATGACGACTATACTCCGATGGAGTTTGTCGTTCATGTGCTGCAGCGCTTTTTCAAGATGGATATGGAAGAAGCGACGCGGGTGATGCTCCAGGTGCATCAGCGTGGTGTCGGCGTGTGCGGTATTTTCAGCTATGAAGTGGCCGAGACCAAGGTCAATCAGGTGATGGACTTCGCGCGCCAGAACCAGCATCCGCTTCAGTGCACGCTCGAAAAGGCCTGATTTCTCCTCCTTCTCCGCATTGTGCTTCGGTCCGTTGGGCGGACCATCGGTGCCGATGATCCTGTCGCGCGCCATGCGGTTTCGATTGTCGGGCATGACACCCAATCTGGCGCTTGGCGAAGGCCATGGCCTGCGTTATGACCGGCCCCATGATGTTCACACCCCTTCGGCCCATTGGCCTCGCCCTGGGCGCGTTTGCCGCCATCGCCACGCTTTCCGCCTGTGCCGGCAACAAGAGCAAGGCCGACACCCAATATGTCGCCCGCGATGTGTCGACGCTGTACAATACGGCGAAATACCGGCTGGACCGGGGTCAGTATAAGCTGGCCGCCGCCCTGTTCGACGAGGTGGAGCGTCAGCATCCTTATTCGCCCTGGGCCCGCCGTGCGCAGCTGATGAGCGCGTTCAGCTATTATATGAACCATGATTATACCGAGGCGATTTCGGCGGCGCAGCGTTTTCTTGCTATCCATCCCGGCAACAAGGATGCGTCCTATGCCTTCTACCTGATCGCGATCAGCTATTATGAGCAGATCGCCGATATCACCCGCGACCAGAAGATCACGCAGCAGGCGCGCGATTCGCTGGGCGAACTGATCCGCCGTTTCCCGCAATCCCGCTATGCCGCCGATGCGCGGTTGAAGCTCGATCTGGTGGACGATCATCTCGCGGGCAAGGAAATGGAGATTGGCCGTTTCTATCAGCGGCGTGGTCAGTGGCTTGCCGCGACCATCCGTTTCCGCAACGTGATCGACGGTTATCAGACCACCACCCATGCGCCCGAGGCGCTGGAACGTCTGGTGGAAAGCTATCTGGCGCTCGGCATTCCCGAGGAAGCAAAGAAGGCGGCGGCGGTGCTCGGCGCCAACTATCCCGGCTCCAAATGGTACAGCCAGGCCTATAAGCTCATTCGGGAACATGCGCCCGACGCGTGAGGCACGACAGGCGCTGAGCCGGGGGACTCTCTTCCGGCTCCGGACCGGAAAGGCTTTGCGATGCTGACGGCCCTCTCCATCCGCAATATCGTGCTGATCGAGGAACTGGACCTCGATTTCGCGGCGGGGCTCGGCGTGCTGACCGGGGAAACCGGCGCGGGCAAGTCGATCCTGCTCGATTCGCTGGGGCTGGCGCTCGGTATGCGGGCCGATAGCGGCCTTGTCCGCCATGGCGCGGCGCAGGCCAGCGTGACCGCGACCTTCGAGCCGGGCGAGGTGGGCGCGCGTATCGCCGCGCTGGCCGAGGATAGCGGCCTTTCCCTCGAACCCGATGAACCGCTGATGATTCGCCGGACGCTGAAGGCCGATGGCGGCAGCCGCGCTTTCCTCAACGATCAGCCCTGCTCGGCCGCATTGCTGCGGGAAGTCGGCACGATGCTGGTCGAGATTCACGGCCAGCATGACGATCGCGGCCTGCTCAACCCGTCCGGTCATCGCGCCTTGCTCGATGCGTTCGGGCGGTGCGACAGTGCGGGCGTGAATGCCGCCTATGATCGGTGGCGCGCGGCGGCAACGGCGCTGGAGCGGGCGCGGGAAGAAGTCGCCAATGCGGCGCGGGATCGCGATTATCTGACCCATGTGGTGGCCGAACTCACCGCCTTTGCCCCGGAGCCGGGCGAGGAAGAGGCGCTGGCCCTGGAACGGGCGACGATGCAGAAGGGCGCGAAACTGGGCGAGGATCTGACCGCGATTGCGGATCTGCTCGGCGGGTCGGATGGCGGGCTGGCGCAGTTGCGACAGGCGGCGCGGCGGCTCGACCGGATCGCGCCCGAGCATGAGGCGCTGGCCGAGGCGCTGTCGGCGCTCGACCGCGCGGTGATCGAGGCGAGCGAGGCGGAAGAGGCGCTGGAACGCGCGGGCGATGCCCTGTCCTATGATCCGGCGCGGCTGGAGGCGGTGGAAACCCGGCTGTTCGATCTGCGCGCGCTGGCCCGCAAGCATCAGGTGGCGGCGGACGATCTGGCCGCGCTGGCCGAGGAACTGGCGGGCAGGCTCGCGCGGATCGAGGCGGGCGAGGAAGGGCTGGCCGGGCTGGCGCGTGGCGAGCGGGAGGCGCGCGGGGCCTATGAGGCCGCGGCGCGCGCTTTGTCCGCCCAACGGATGGAGGCCGCCGGGCGGCTGGACCTTGCGGTGGCGGGAGAACTGGCGCCGCTGAAGCTGGATGCCGCGCGCTTCCGCACGGTGGTGGAAGCATTGCCGGATACGCAATGGGGGCCGCAGGGCATGGACCGGGTGGAGTTCACCATTTCGACCAACCCCGGCGCGCCGTTCGCGCCGCTGATGAAGATCGCCTCGGGCGGCGAATTGTCGCGCTTCATTCTTGCGCTCAAGGTGGCGCTGGCCGAGCAGGGCGGCGCGCGGACGATGATTTTCGACGAGATCGACCGGGGCGTCGGCGGTGCGGTGGCCTCGGCCATTGGCGAGCGGCTGGCGCGGCTGGCGAGCGGGGTTCAGTTGCTGGTGGTGACGCACAGCCCGCAGGTCGCGGCGCGCGGGGCCGGGCATATGCTGATCGCGAAATCGTCGGACGGCATCGTCACCCGTACCGATGTCCGCCCGCTGGACGAAGCCGGACGGCGCGAGGAAATCGCCCGCATGCTGTCGGGCGCCGACATCACCGCCGAAGCGCGGGCGCAGGCGGACAGGTTGCTGGAGGGGGTGTGACAACTGGAGGGGGTAACAAGGGGAATGTTGTGGTGATGTGGAAGGTGAACGCGGGTCGGCGTAGCAAGTTTGCAGCCGATTTTTCCGATTTGTCGATCGTGGCCATTGGTTGGCGGGAAATCGGCGATCCCACTCGTTTCACCCGCAAAGCGGATCTTCTGGCTGCGATCGCCGAGGCCTATCCGGATCATAGCAGCAGGCAGGCCGAAGTCAGCGCCAATCAGATCTGGCGTTTCCTGAAGGAAGTGAAGGAGGGGGACGATGTCATTACCTATGATCCCCTTGACCGGGTTTATCTTATCGGCAGGATCATGGGGGCTCCCGATTATAAGCCGGATATTATCGAGGAATTGCCGACATGTCGCGCGGTGGAATGGACGGGTCGCGCGTCGAGAGATTCTCTTTCCGATACGGCGAGAAACGCTCTCGGTGCCATTTTGACCCTGTTTCTGGTGCGGGAGGAAGTCGCCAGAGAGCTGGAGCAAGTGGCCGCAACTCCTGTTGGAGAGATCGTGGTCGCACGGCCGCAGGCTCTCGATGATGAAACCGAAGCGGCCTCTGATCCTTTTGAAACGATTGAGGAGCAGGCCCTTGAACGGATAAAAGACCGGCTTATGGGGTTGGGCTGGGATGATATGCAGGAAATTGTGGCCGCTCTGCTGCGCGCCCTTGGGTACAGGACGATCATATCCCCCGCAGGCCCCGACCGGGGCAAAGATATTCTCGCGTCGCGCGATGGTTTCGGCTTTGAGAGTCCGCGGATCGTTGTCGAAGTAAAGCATCGGAAGGGCGCAATGGGAGCGCCGGAAATCAGGGCGTTTCTGGGTGGCCGTCATACCGATGACCGGGGGCTGTATGTGAGTACCGGAGGCTTTACGCGCGAAGCCCATTTCGAAGCGGAACGAGCCTCCACCGTCACCCATTTGATGACATTGGACGGACTGGCGCGGGCGATCGTCGATAATTATGACAAGATGGATGAAAGAGGTCGAAAGTTGTTGCCCCTTACCCGCCTTTATTGGCCGTCATGACTGACCTTTCTACCGTTTCCGAAGCCGATGCCGCCAACCGGCTGATGCGGCTGGCGCGGCAGATCGCGCATCATAACAAGCTCTATCATGCCGAGGATGCGCCGGAGATCAGCGATGCCGCGTTCGACGCGCTGGTGCGGGAGAATAACGCGCTGGAGGCGGCCTTTCCGCATCTGATCCGCGAAGATAGCCCCAATCGGCAGGTGGGCGCGGCGGTGGAGGCGTCTCCGCTGGCCAAGGTCGTCCATGAAAAGCGGCTCTACAGCCTTGATAATGCGTTTGCGGACGAGGATGTGGTCGAGTTTATCGCGCGGGTGCGGCGCTATCTGAACCTGTCCGAAGACGAAGCGATTGCGATGACCGCCGAGGACAAGATTGACGGGCTGTCGCTTTCCATCCGTTATGAGGGTCGCAAGCTGGTGCGCGCGGCCACGCGCGGCGACGGGCAGGTGGGCGAGGATGTGACGCCCAATGTCCGCACCATCGCCGATATTCCCGAAGAACTGCCCGCCGATGCGCCCGACCTGTTCGAGGTGCGCGGCGAGGTCTATATGGCCAAGGCCGATTTCGCCGCGCTCAACGCCCGGCTGATGGACGAGGCGCGGGCGCTGGCCGAACAGCGCGGGGCGGAATTTGACCCTGAAAGCGTGCGGCAATTCGCCAATCCCCGCAATGCGGCGGCAGGCTCGCTGCGCCAGAAGGATGCCGCCGTCACCGCCGCCCGGCCTTTGCGTTTTCTGGCTCATGGCTGGGGCATGGTGAGCGAGGATGGGCTTCCCGCCGATACCCAATATGGCGTGATGCAGGCCATTGGCGGCTGGGGCTTCCCGCTCTCCGAACATCTGGCGCGGCTGGAGGGGGCCGAAGCCCTGCTCGCCCAATATCGCCGGATCGAGCGTGAGCGCGCCGACATGCCCTATGATATCGATGGCGTCGTCTACAAGGTCGATCGGCTCGACTGGCAGGAGCGGCTGGGGTTTGTCGCCAAGGCGCCGCGCTGGGCGATTGCGCATAAATTCCCGGCTGAACGGGCGCAGACGACACTGGAGGCCATCGATATTCAGGTCGGGCGCACCGGCAAGCTGACGCCGGTAGGGCGCCTGACGCCGGTGACGGTGGGCGGGGTCGTGGTTTCCAATGTGACGCTGCATAATCGCGACGAGATTGCGCGCCTCGGCGTGCGGGTGGGCGATCGCGTCGTGATTCAGCGCGCGGGCGATGTGATTCCGCAGGTGGTCGATAATCTGACGCGGGATGAGGAACGCGCGCCCTATATTTTCCCCGATCATTGCCCGGCCTGCGGATCGGAGGCGGTGGCCGAAGAGGGCGAGGTCGATGTGCGCTGCACGGCGGGCCTCATCTGCCCGGCGCAGCGGATCGAGCGGCTGAAGCATTTCGTGTCGCGCGGCGCGCTCGATATTGAGGGGCTGGGCGAGAAAAGCATCGAGGAATTTTTCGGCCTTGGCTGGCTCGACAAGGGGCCGCCCGATATTTTCCGGTTGAAGCAGCATCGGGTGGAACTGCTCTCCCGCGAGGGATGGAAGGAAAAGTCGGTCGAGAATCTGCTGGCCGCGATTGAGACGAAGCGGGAGCCGGATGCCGCGCGCCTGCTCTTTGGCCTTGGCATCCGCCATGTCGGCGCGGTGACGGCGCGGGATTTGATGAAGGGGCTGGGCGATCTTCGCCTGCTTCCCGCAAAGGCGACAGAATTCGCGGCCTATCGATCGGAAAACCCGCAAGGGCCGGATGAGAAGGAAAGCCCGTTCAACGCCCGCATGGTCGCGGCGGTGAAGCGCATCTTCGCGGTGCAGACCGACGGGATCGGTATCGCCATTGGCCATGCGCTCGCGGATTTCTTCCACGAGCCGCATAACCGCCAGGTGTGGGATGACCTGCTTTCCGAGGTGACGCCGCCGCTTTATGTGGTCGAAACGCTGGAAAGCCCGGTTTCGGGCAAAACCGTCGTCTTTACCGGCAAGCTGGAAACGATGAGCCGCGATGAGGCCAAGGCGCAGGCGGAAAAACTGGGCGCGCGGGCGGCGGGCACCGTCAGCAAGGCGACGGATCTGGTGGTCGCCGGGCCGGGCGCGGGATCGAAACTCAAGAAAGCGGCGGAACTGGGCATCAGGGTGATTGACGAGGCGGAGTGGGCCGAGATTGTGAAGGCCGCCGGATAGGGCGGGTCCCCATGGTCTTTTGTGGTTCGGGGGTGTAGGCCCGGCGCCGTTTCTTAGGGTCAGGCCCCCTTACTGGCACCGTTGAGGTTTGAAGCAAAATGGCTCAGCGCAAGGAGGAAAGGCGCAGGAATATGTCGATATTTCCAGGCTTTTC
>SBGG01000066.1 GCA_006226685.1 Sphingomonadales bacterium | reverse complement strand
TCTGGAAATATCGGCATATTCCTGCGCCTTTCCTCCTTGCGCTGAGCCATTTTGCTTCAAACCTCAACAGTGCCAGTAATGGGTCCTGACCCTAAGCCGAGAGTTCGGCTGGAAGCTGCCTTTCCGGAGTGTCCAACATAGCAGTCAACTTTTCAACGATGGGGGAGCAGCTTGACGCCACACGGTCGAACCGGTTGAAAACCTACTCCAGTAGGATTAAATCCTATCGGAGGAGGCATGGCCATGCGATCGACTCAACAATTCAGTGTTACGTTGCCGAACGAGATGGCGACACAAGTGCGTGCCAGGGTCGCGTCAGGCGAATATGCCAGCGAGAGCGAGGTCATTCGCGATGGCCTGAGGGCGCTTCAGGCTCGCGACCGTGCTATTGATAGCTGGCTGCGTAATGAGGCGTTGCCTTCCTATGATGCTTATAAGGCCGACCCTCAAAGGGGCGTATCCTTGGATGATGTAAAAGCCGGACTTGCCGCCCGTCATGAACGTGTCGCTAAACGCGGCTGACCATGAGCTATCGCATTATCGTCACGCCAGAAGCGCGTGATCAGCTTGATGCGATATATGATTATATCGCCTATGCGGCCACTCCCGGCATCGCGCGGCAGTTTACCGACGGCATCATCGATCGGTTGGCGGTGCTCACCGATTATCCCCAGACAGGTTCACCGCGCGACGATATCCGGTCCGGCTTACGCACTCTGGCTTATCGGCGCCGCGTGACCGTGGCCTTCATGGTCGAAGAGGTCACTGTGGTGGTGATCGGCTTCTATTATGGCGGGCAGGATTTTGAAACCATACTCCGTGATGAGCAGCCATAAGCAGAAATGCACATTATTCGATGGTTCAGAATGAATGATCGATACACCCTCTCTGAACCATCTTGCGGCCAGAAAATTATCCGACAGTCGGGTGCGTGATGCCTTCGGCGATTTCACCCACAACCTTTGCCAGCTCTGCAATCGTCACGGCTGAGGTCAGCCCCTGAACGGTCTTCAGACTGATCCGTTTGATGTCTGGTAAATTGCCGGACGGGATGACAAAGAACTCCCATTGCGACGGATCGCGATGATCGGCGCTGTCGTCGTAGATACCGTGATGAGCGAGGATATAGAGATGCGCTGCCCGTCCGGGCTTCTCGATCCACTTCGTGCCGCCCTCCCAATATCCGGTCCGGGCCGCGACATCGAAGCTGGGTTTGCTGGGCTTGTCCGTCTCCCAGGATTGCCGGACCGCCGATTGCTTCACTTCCAGACGCAGGTCGTCTGATCGTTCGAAATCCCATCCGGCATAATCGGCGCTGCACCATGCCCATTCCGGCTCCAGCGCGAGCGCGATGATCGCCTCCGCGACATGCCCCCTCAGGATATTGGTGATCAGCGGTTTGCCGAAAGCGGCTTGTGACACCTTCTCGACCACTTCCGTGGTGCCGAAACCGCATGTCGTAGAAATTGATGCGTGTTCGATGTTACCCTCCGTCGCCCTGAATGGATCGGGGCGACGGCCTGAGCCGGATGTTGGAAACCCGCTGAAGCAACGAGCGCATGCGCCTTTACCGGCAAGCCGGCTGGACATGCGCGCATGCCACCCGGCCTCCGAAATCGGTGACCGAGGTGCTTCAAGAGGGGTTTTCACGCCCCACTCCCGCGTGTCTCGGGAGCAGGACGGTCTTAGCCAAAGACGGCAGCGAAGGAAAGTTGCTGTTCCCGCAGAGGGCGGATCAGGCTGATTGTATCGATGAGTGGTTGTGCCTTGATCCGCAGAAATTGGCGCTTTTCTGGCAATAACTCATTACTCCGGAGCGTCTTTTCCATAGGAAATAAGTCCCAACAACTTCAAAGGTTTATGCAATGAAAGGGACTGAAACCAAGGCGCCCCGAGTGTCGCAGGCACTTATTGATCTGGTCGGCGATCATTTTCTGGAAGCGGCTCGCTATTTGCGCGAGATACAGGACGCCCATCCCACGGAATTTGTATCGGTTGCCAAAAAGCTGAAGGTCGGGCGACGTAAAGCCTATGAGTTGGTGCGCATCGATCGGCGATTCCATGATCTGGGTATAGCGCCCGATCGGCTGCGACAGATCGGCTGGACCAAATTAGCGCATCTCGCATCCCATGTGGATGCCGACAATGTCGAGAAATGGTTGGCGCTGGCGAGAACCGTCACGGCGCACGAACTGAAAATGCTGCTGCGGGGCAAGGTGATCGATCCTGAAACGAGGGCGGTCGTCCTGTATCTCGACAAAGTTCAATATGGTATTTTCGAGACGGCGCTGCTGACCGCAGGCGCGATCAAGGATTCCGGATGCCTGCTGAACAGGGAGGCCGCCCTCACGAGGCTGCTCGAGGGAGCTGTGGCCGAGTGATCCCTGCCTCCGCCGGGCAACTCCAGCGCAATGGCCTGGGCTAAGGTTTGTCCCAGTGCCGCAAAGCCCTCTTGCGCTGCCCGGCGGTTCGGCATCATCTTCCTCATCGAACAGGAGGAACCGGCAAATGAACGATGTGGGTCGGCAGACGATAACGCTCGATGACATCGAGGAGCATGAAACGGCACGCTGGCTCGACGAACAACTCGGCCGGATCGAGCGTCTCGTTCGCGAGCATGGGGCCGACGACGAAATGCTGGAAGCGATCAGTTACCTGCGCGAAGATAATGCGAGTTGGGTTTCGCCTGAAGTCGAGGAACTTGATCGATCGGGCAGGCTGCTGGTGCCTCGTGAGGGAGGAGACGGTCACTGATCCTGCCCCGGAGGCTGGATACCCTATAGTCTGGGGCAAGCCTTTCCCCGGGCACTGCTGCGTTGCGCGTTCTTGACCACCTCCATGCGCTATGGCACAAACCCGGCAGTTCATCAGAGGGCAGGGCCGCCTGAACGCCGATACCGGCATTCGATGACTTGGATAGTTCCAACGTCATTGAAAGTTCCGGCCCGTGTTTCGCCTTTTTCCTTATCGGCACTATCATGCCCCGGTTGATCTGGCGGCTGGCATCCCTTCGCCCGCGTGCTTTGAAAGCGGGGCGATGCCTCCGTTCGGTGCCGCGCCGGTGCCCTTGGCGCGTTCATCTCTTCCTCCCCCCTCACGCGCTCCGCCGCCAATAGCAGCATGGTGAGATGGGCTGCGCAGGCCTTCTCCACCCTTACCGACGCGGCAGCATCGAACGCCGACAACGGCGCTTTCGATCATCCCGCCACGCACGGCTGCACGGCGCATCATTCTCTTCGAACGCTGCCGGGCTGCCAGAAATCCATGCTGAAAAGAGGCAGGATATGAAGATCAACATCAAACGCAGGAAGGGTGCGCTGACGGCCCAGCCCCTGCCGGACTCCAAGCCCGACCAGATCGTCCCCTTGCCCGTCGAACTGCTGACGGTGCGTGAGGCTGCGAGCATTGCCCGGGTATCGGAACCCACCATTCGCCGCTGGCTCCGGTGCGAAGGGCTTCCCCGCTTTGGTTCCAAGGGGCGAGTCAGGATCGACCAGGCGGACCTCATGAAGTTCCTCAAAGGTGAGGCAATCTGATCCTTGTGAATACCCCAAATAATTACACTCAGGGAATAATGTAGATGGGGTTTCACAATTTTCCATGTTTGAGCAAAGGTGATTAACAATGACCAATAACTCCCATAACAACGGGAAATCGGGGCGGAATGATTTGCTCCTGAACTTCGATGATTTGAGTGCATATCTGATCAAAAAGTGATCGCCCTCATACCGAAGTGACCTTTTTGTGTTCCGCGTTGAGGGTGGCCGATCGACTGATCGGCCATGGCGTGATGGATACTCCTGCTGACGAGCGCCAGGTCTTCGCGCGGTTGGAGGAGCTGTCCCCGGCCATGGCCAATATGTCGGAGGAACAGCGGGAAGAGCTTGAGGCCATTTCGTATAATCTGGAGGAAAACGCTCCGCCGGAACGCAAGAGGCGGCATATGGCCTCGAAAAACCGCGTGCTTCTGGATCGGATCGAACATGATAAGCAGTTCGCCGCCCTCGTCTTTGCGCTGCCCGATCGTCTCGCGAGCGAAGCCAGGGCAAAGAAGGACAAACGGTCTGCGCCCGCGCTGATGCGTACGGCACTTGCCATCCATCTCCTCCTTACCTGCTCCATGCGGCGGGAAAATTTGGTCGGTCTGGAATTGGGGCGGTCGATCAAGCGGATCGGCCAGCCGCCGGATCATAAGTGGATCATCGACCTGACACCTGAGGAGGTGAAAAACGGACAGGAATTGCGGCATGAACTGGAAGGGCCGACCGTCGAACTGCTGGAGGAATATCTCGCCGATTGGCATTCGCGACTTTGTGCCAAGCCCAATCCCTGGCTTTTCCCCGGACCGGATGGGGAGAGGATAGACCCCAAGACCATGGCGTTTGCGGTGCAGGCGCAATCAAGGCGCGTGTTGGGCGTTGCTATCTCTCCCCACCAATTTAGGCATATTTCAGCCGACAGCTTCCTTCAGGCTCATCCTGACAAGCTCGATCAGATCAGCGAGCATCTGGGCCATCGCGACCGGAACACCACGCGCTACTATTATGCGCGTTCGAAACAGAAGCAGGCGAGCAGGGCCTATCGCAAGCATGTATTGAAGCTGCATGACGATGCGACCCGCTATCTCGTCCGGCATGGCCGCAAGCGCAGGCATTCCGATGGGAGTGATGAGCTATGATGCCGCCTTTATGCCTCAGGGTCGAGGATTGGCCATCCATCGACCAGCAGATATGGCGTGAAGCACGTATGCCGATGCGGTTCGACCGCCGTGCGCGTATCGCCGGAGGCTGGAGTGAGGCGCGTTGCAGGATCGTCTGCCAAGGCTATGGCCAATGGCTTTCCTGTCTCATCCGCCGGGGAGAGCTTGATCCCACGGAGCCTCCTGAAAACCGGGTGACGCACGAACGGATCGAAACGTTCGTCACCGAGCTTCAGGCACGGGTTGCGCCCTGGTCGGTCGCGATGATGGTGCAGGCCACCCAGCGTATGCTGATGGTCATGGCGCCGGACCATGACTGGCACTGGCTGGATACCGTGGTCGCCAACCTGAAGCGCCTTGCCCGACCTGCTCGCGATAAGCGGCCCCATATGGTCGATCCCGTCCAGCTCTACGGACTCGGTATCGACCTCATGACGGAAGCGCGGCGACGGGCTGCGGATGGAGACTGTCATGCCGCAACCATGGGCCGCGATGGATTGATCATTGCCACCCTGATTGCCTGTCCTGTCCGCATCGCCAACCTGACGATGATCGAGATCGGCCGCCATCTCATCTCCGCCGAGGGTGCGTATATGCTGAGGTTCAGCGAAGAGGAGACCAAGACCGGGCGCGTGATCGAGGCCGAACTGCCGCCGCAACTGACGCCCTGGATTGACTTCTATCTGCGCGTCCATCGCCCGCGTCTGCTTGAACGTGGTGACGACAGGTCGACCCGCAATTTGTGGATCAACCGGTGGGGAACCCCGATGATCGAGCATGCGGTCCGTGATCAGATCAGGAAACGGACAGGCGATGCGTTCGGCAGGCATGTCTGGCCCCATCTGTTCAGGGCTATCGCGGCAACGGGTATGGTCGACCACGCGCCGGAGCAGGCCGCGCTGCTTCCCGATCTGCTGGGGCATGGCGATGAGCGGACGAACAAGCGCCATTATGTGCTCTCTTCCGGCACGATGGCGCACAGGGCCGTGCAGTCGGTGATGCTCGATCTTCGTCGAGCTGCTGCTGGCTACCTAAAGTCTGGCGGACGGACATAAACAGGGTTAGGGGGTACACATAAATCCCCTTGGCCAAGGATTACACATCTGGCATACAGAAAGTGTGATCACTTCGGATAAGTGGTTGATTTTCTTGTGAGAGATGGCCGAGGATTAACTCCCCCTCGGCTCCACCATTTTCCTTCCAACGCCTTGATAGTAAGGCATTATCCAGAAAATAAGCCACTTATGCCTGCCATTTGATCGCACCAGTGATATGCAGCAAGGCATGAAAGACGTGGCGGAAACCCTTCATCTGCAAAAGCGCGGCGGCGTCTGGTATTATTTCCGGCGCATACCCAAGACGTTCGTTGCAGCCATTGGAAAGCAATTCATCAAACAGCGGCAGAGTTGCAAGGGGCAGCGGGGCATTTTTCCAACATGCTGCCCGTCGTCGGGCCGGAAAAGGCGCTCTATCGCGATGACGACGACATGGTCGAAAAATTGCCCGGTGATTTCTATTCCACGCGTTTCTATACCGATCGGATGATCGCCTATCTGAAAGAAGGCGATCAAAAACAGCAGGACAAACCCTTTTTTGCCTATCTCGCCTATACGGCCCCGCATTTCCCGATCCAGGCACCGGAAGAGAGCATCGCAAAATTCCGGGGCAAATATGACGATGGCTATGACGCCCTGTTCAAACGGCGACTGACCGCGGCAAAGCGGCTGGGCCTGATACCCGCCGATGCGCAGGGTAGCCCACCCAATCCGGACGGCGTCCCCTGGTCGGAATTATCTCCTGAACAACAGGCGATCGAAGCCCGGCATATCGAGGTCTTCGCCGCAATGATCAGCGACCTCGATCATGAGGTCGGTCGAATGCTCGACTATCTGGAACACTCGGGGAAGATCGACAACACGATCATCATCTTCATGTCGGATAACGGTTATGAAGGGCATGATCTGCGCACCAGCTTCAAGGAAGCATCAGACTGGGCCGACGCCTGCTGCACCAATGATCTGGCCCATGTAGGCGGACCCGACAGCTATATATGGATGGGTCCCAACTGGTCCCGCGCCAGCAGCGCCCCCCTTCCGCTACTATAAGGGCTTCCCGACCGAAGGCGGCACGCGCGTTCCCTTCTTCATCAGCTATAAGGGGCTGAAACGGACCGGAACCACTCCGGCGCGCGGGCATGTATCGGATATCATGCCCACCCTCCTCGATCTTAGCGGGATAAAAGCACCGGATGGGCGCTTCGAAGGCAGGGAAGTTTCACCGATGACGGGCCGATCGATGCAACCTCTCCTTGCCGGCAAGGCCGACACCGTGCATCCCGCAAACGAGCCCTTTGCAGAAGAATTGTTCGGCAAATCGGGCGTTCGCATCGGCACGATGAAAGCGGTCAATATCCGCAAGCCCTATGGCAATGGCGGCTGGCAATTGTTCGACCTGTCCGTCGATCTGGCCGAAACGCACGACCTGCCGGCTCAGCACCCGGCGGAGTTGAAGCGATTGACCGACGCGTGGGATCGGTGGGCGGCGGCCAATAACGTCATTCTGCCCGACTGGAATTCCGGTTATTGAGAAGCTGCGCCGCTTGCCATGCAAAAAGGGCTGACCGGCGGCCCGCCCTTTCCTGAAACCCTGCAATCAGGCCACCGGATACCGGGGCCTGTCGCAACCTGAAGATACGCAAACATCATATGGACTCAGGGTGCGACGAGACGATCTCGCCGCCCCCTGAAACAGGGCCCACCCCTGTCAAAGCCGGGATCAGCGACGCCCGAACGGCATCCTGACGGTAACGCCATAGGTGGCCGGCGGAGCATAGAGCGATGTGGTGCCCAAAATCCCCAGATTCAGCGCATAGGCGCGATAGGCCTTGTCAAAGACGTTCTTGCCCCATGCCGTCACCGAAATACCCGTGGCATCATGAGTATAGCTGAGGGATGCATTGGTGACATTATAGGCCTTCTGATGCGAAGATGCGCCGTTGGTGACTTCCAGATACTGATCGTCATACCACGCCCCGTCGACCTGAGCCGCGACATTGCCGCCGGTGACATCCATATTATAGCGCAGCAGATAGTTCAGGCTGAACCTCGGAGCATTGGGCAATTTGGCATTGCTGATGGTCTTTTGCGGGAAATCGCAGAAGAAATAGCCTCCCTCATTGGTGCAATATTGCGCGTCGGGAGCCCCGGGGAACACCTCCGGCCCGAACTGGCTGTCCGGCCCTTCGACATTCTTGACCTTCGACGTCTGCCATGTGGCGCCCAATATGGCGTCGAAACGCGGTGACGGCGACCAGAATGCTTCCAGTTCCGCCCCGGTGGACAGGGCGTTGGAATTGGAAACATGCGGCGTGCCTCCCGCCATGGAGAAGGCCTGATAATCATCATAGATATAATGGAAGATCGTACCGTTCAGGCGCAAGCTACGGCCGAGCAGCGCGGTCTTGAAACCGCCTTCGATGCTGTTCAGCGTCTCCGGCTTATGCTGGAAATCCTGCGCGGTAATATCAGTGGCCAGCGACCAGTTGCCACCTTTTATACCGCGGTTCCACGACAGGAACAGCAAGGTGTCGTCGGTAGGACGATAGTTGAACGAAACACGCGCAGCCCAGTCCTCATAACTGATCTTGCTTGCCCCCGGCACGACGGCATCGAGCGAAGCGCTGGAAGACAGGATCTGGTCCGGCGCATAGCTGGGATCCTGCAGAATCGAGAGATAATCGATATTCTTATTGTCATCCGAATATCGCCCACCGACCGTCAATGTCAGTTTCTCGCTGAGGTTGATGTCCGCCTGCGCGAAAACCGACCAGTTTTTCGACCGGAGCGTATACATCTGACGCACCGCCGGGTCGTTGAAACCACCGTTCAGGTCCACTGCGGTGCTGATCGCCGGGGAGCCCGCCGTCAGCACATCCGCATTATATTTCATGTCGAGGAAATAGCCGCCGACCTGCCAGTTCAGCAGGTCATTCTTGCCGGACAGGCGCACTTCCTGCGAAAATTGCCGGAAACGCATGTCGGTATCGAAATTGATGAGCAATACCGGCAAGGCGTCGCCATCCTCACCATAATCCTTCTTCAATTTCAGATAATTGGTGATGGCCGTCAATTCCATGCCGCCGCCCAGCGACCAGTTCAGTTCGCCCTGATAGCTGTTCGTGGTCCGGTTGAGATGCCCGCGCCGTTCGCCGAAATGCACCCAGGGAGAAGCCGGGGCACCGGTGATGCCGTTGATGACGCCGCCGGTTCCATCGCTGAGCCCCGCCGGGTTCACATGGCAATAGCCATTTGCCTCGAAATCGCAGTTTTCGAACACATAGCCACCGGTCGCGACGTCATTATCCTCGGCATGCTTGTACCACAGGCTGATCGTCGCATCGGGCGACACGTCATATTGCACATTGAGGCGCGCGGCCCAGCCGTCCCTGCCGCCCAGATCCTGACCACTTCCGGGCAGGTCGATCACTCCGTCGCCATCGACATCTGTACCCCGCGACTTGATATAGCCATCGGCTTTCTCGACGCGGGCCGCGCCGCGAACGCGCAGGCCGGGCGCGATCGCTCCACCGATGGCGCCTTCCAGCGACCAGTCGTTGAAACGGCCATAGTCGCCCTGAAGATAGCCGTTAAGCTGGTCCTTGCTCGCATCATTGCTGAGATAATGGATCAGGCCGCCGGTTGCATTGCGCCCGAACAGCGTACCCTGCGGTCCGCGCAGCACTTCAACGCGCTTCATATCGAACAACTGCCCGCTGATCGCATTCATCGACCCGACATAGGCGTTATCCATATAGACGGCGACCGGAGCTTCCAGATTATCGGTAAAATTGCTCTGAGAAACGCCCCGAAGGGAAAAGATGGTCAGATTGGGGGACCATGCATTCATGTGCAGGCCCGGTATCTGCTGCGTGATTTCGGTGGTATCGGTCACGCCGAGATGCTGAAGCTGCTCGCCCGAAAAGGCCGAAACGGAAATGGCGACTTTCTGCAGGCTCTGATCCTGCTTGTTGGCGGTCACGACGATGTCGCCCAGCCCGCCCGAGGGTTGATCCGCTGCCGCAACTTGCGCCAGGGCAGATCCCGACGCCGACAGCATCGCATATAATGCGACAGATTTCAGTCCAGTCAGTCCCTTTTTCATAATACGGCCTCCCTGCCGATGTCATTCAAGGATATTTTTGTCCCTTTTCCTGCTATTTTATTTATATTTATAATGTTCATGAACGGATCCCCTTCCGGCATTTACCGGAACCGCTCATTTTATTTCATTATAGGATAGTGACTATCATTCATTCCCTCCCCTGCCGGGATGGAACGGACCCTGTCTCGAATGCCGGACTCCCTTCGGCACCACGGCCTGAGAATGACGACCGCACCCGGCAGAAAACGGTTGCGAACCGTTCCCGTTCGTTATCGCATGAAGTCTGTATCGGGTCGATCATACCAGCCTTCCAATCAATAACTATAAATATGCATATGCATAAGTCAAGTCATAAGCATAGCCATAAACCAATCCGACGGACGGAACAGCATCTTTACCCAGCCTCAAAACCGTTCCAACCGATAGGGCGCAGGATCCACAATCGGTGTCTCACCGCACAACAGGTCCGCTGCCAATTGCCCCGCCGCCGGCCCCGTGCCGAAGCCATGCCCTGAAAAACCCGACGCGACCGTAAGGCCGGGCAATCTCGCAACCGGACCGACCACCGGCAATGAATCCGGGGTTACGTCCATCATGCCCGCCCAGCTCTCCCGAATGGAAAGATTGGCGAAAACCGGCCATGCGGTGGAAAGATTTTGGACCGCTTCGGCGTTGATCGCCTCATTGGCCGGAGGATCCATGGTGCGAACCCGTTCGAACGGCGATCGGTCATGCTTTTTCCACCGGCGCGGCAGGGAGAGATCGCGGAAGAAATCCTTGCCGAATGATATGCGCAGCAATTTGCGCTGATCCTTCAGCATGTGCAGATAACGCATACCGATCAGCATATGATCCAGCATCAGCGGCGCGCCCACTGCCCCGCGCTGCATCACGATGAAGCCGCCATCATGCCCCTTGCGGAATGAAAAATCCGGCCCGCCGACAGCGATGTCGGTCGGCCCTTCCATCGGCGCGGTGCGAATGACGGACGCCACCAGCGGCAAGGTCGGCAGGAACACGCCATGATTGCCAAGGAAACGACGGGACCAGAGCCCACCGGCCAGCAACACCTGATCGCAGCGTATTTCCCCTTTTTCCGTCTCCACCCCGCTTACTTTTCCGCCGGTCAGGGAAAGCGTACGAACCGCGCAATTCTCGACGATCACCGCGCCCTTCCGGATCGCGGCGGCGGCAATCGCGCTGGGCGCCAGAGTGGGCTCGGCACGACCGTCCGAAGGGGTATAGATACCGCCCACCCATTGCCCCTGCCCGCCCGGCACCAGCCGGTCGATCTCACCGGGCGACAACAGCCGGCTATCCAGCGGCAGGCCATCCACGGCCTTGATCCAGCCTTCATGCATCGCCATTTCCGCCTCGGTACGGGCGAGAAACATGATGCCAGCCTGACGATAGCCGACATCTGCGCCGACCCGTTCGGGCATTTCGGCCCATAACCGATCCGCCGCCATGGACATTGGAATATCCGGCACCGAGCGGCTGGTCTTGCGAACCCAGCCCAGATTGCGGGAGGATTGCTCCGCCCCGATCCGTCCCTTTTCCAGCAACACGACCGGAACGCCCCGTTCCGCCAGGGTCAATGCCGCCGTCAGGCCGACAATGCCACCGCCAATCACCACGACCGTTGTCGAGGCCGGAAAGCCGGAGGATGTTTCAACGGGGGTCATTCTCGGCGCCATCACCTTCATCCTTCGATCGGGAGTTCATCAATATCCGCCATCGCCGCTCTCCGGGCGGCGATGGCGGCGCAGGTCAGAGCGAAATTTTGATTTCCTCGACGTCTGCCACGGACGCCCCCTTAAAAGCAGTCACTTCGATTTCGACCTTGTACACGGTCGAACCAAGCGGCGGGCAGGTTACCGTGCTGGCCGGATTAATCCCGCGGAATTTTTCACCCACCGTCGTCATCACCGACGGCGTATCTTCCGGGTTCTGAATGAACACACGCGACGCGACAACATCGGCAAGGCTTGCCCCAACGGACGCCAGCGCGGCCTCGATATTGGCAAAGACCTGCACCGTCTGCTCGATCACATCTTCGGGAATTTGCTGGGTCTGCGGGTTACGGCCCGCCGTATTCGATACGAATATCCAGTTATCGACAGCCACGATGCGGGAATAGCTGCCATGTTCCTCAAATTTCGATCCGGTTTTTACTTTAACGACCTTGGTCATGATCTGTCCTTGAAATGATGGGAAATAATCGGGCCGACATCCGGCCCCCGATAACATCGGGGTCCGGAGCCGGGGTCATCAACGCAGAACCGGAGTATCCCAGAGGTTGAGCGTCACACCGATGCCGCGCTCAATCGCGTTACGATAAACGACCGTGCCCCATGCGACATCTTCCACCGGCATACCGCCGACCGACATGATGATGATTTCCTCGTCATTGGTACGCCCCGGCGCTTCGCCGGCGACAATCTTGCCGATATCCTCCAGCTCTTCCTTCGCCATTTTGCCTTCAGCGATCATGTCCATGAACTTCACACCGATGATCGGGACATTGACATGGGCCGGCTTGGGCAGTTCCTCGAACCAGGCCTCATAAAGCCCGACATTATCGGCGACCTTGCGTATATCGGATTTTTCCATGCCTTCGTCGATATTGCAAAGCGCCGGCATGGCAAGGAACGTCCCCGGCTTGACCCATTCGCGGCGGACCATCGGATAGGTGGACGGGTCGCCCACCGCGCCGGAACTGCAAAAGGTCACAATGTCGGAATCGCGCACGACCTCCTCGATCGTGTCGACGACCTCCACCGTGGTGATCTGCGGGAAGGTTTCGGCGATCCACGACAGAAAACTGTCGAGGCTGGCCTTACCGCGCCCCTTGACCTTGACGGTGTCGATACCCGGGCGCACCGCCATGAACGACATGAGGCTGGTCTTGGCCATCACGCCGGGCCCCAATATGCCGACGACCTTCGAATCCTCGCGCGACAGATGACGCGCACCCACACCGGGAATGGCGCCGGTACGATAGGCCGACAGCAGGTTCGCCGACATGAACGCCAGCGGCGCCCCCGTATCGGCATCATTGAGCACGAACATCAGGATCGAGCGCGGCAGCCCCTTTTCCCGGTTTTCAATATTCGAACCATACCATTTCATGCCAGCGGTGCGGAAACGCCCGCCCAGATAGGCCGGCATCGCCATGAAACGGCGATCGGCGGTCGGCTTCGGCATATCCGGAAAGGGAGAATTTTCCGGAAACATCACCATCGCGCCATGGGAATCGTTATTCGCGCCCGCCATGCGATAATCGCCATGATAAAGCAGGCCGAACATTTCCTCCATGGTATCGACGCAGGCAGGCATATCGGTAACGCCCGCTTTGATCATGTCCTGTTCGGACAAGTAGATGAAATCGATTTTGGTTGAAGCTGTCATCCTCTGATTCTCTCTGTGCAGCCGTTGAAAGTCGTGCGCGAAGGGCCGAATTGGACATGCCCTCACTCCCCAGTCACCAGACAGGCGGCCGGTAAATCCCAGTCAGGGGCCTCCGCTTTCCCGTCGATTGTGGACGGGATATTTCACCTCTGAAACAACTGAGTGACCATTATATTTTGCGCCAAAAATCCGATAATTTACGCCAACCAGCCACTCGCATGACGCGACTGCCTCTGCCCTGCCCGCATGTTTCCCGCAGCAGACCGCATTGCACGGACGGTCCGGTAGCTGGCCGATACGGGCTATCCTTTCCGGCGCGCCTCTCTCGCAGCTGCCCGTCGCGCGCTGGGCGGCTCCCCTATCCAGCGTTTGTGGGCCCGCCAGAAGGCGGTGCCGTCAGCATAGCCGAGCATCTCGGCCAGGCTGGCGATCGACCCGACACCGGTCTGCAGGTGACGTGCCGCAATTTCCGCCCGATGTTCGTTCAGCAATATTCGCAGCGACGTTCCTTCATCCGCCAGTCTTCGCTGAAGGCTGCGTGGGGTCACGCCAAGGTCGGCGGCAAGACGATCCAGACGGATATTCTTCTGCCCCAGTCCCGACGCGATCAAAGCCAGCACCCGTTCCCGCCACGTTTCCATGGGGCGGAACGGAACGGCAAGCTCCGCCAGATAGCGTTCCAGCACCTCCACCATGTCGCGGTCTTCATGCCTGTAGACGGCATGGGCATCGGCCGCATCCAGCAACAGGCCGTTGGTCGCGGCATTGAAGCGCACGGGCGCGCCGAGCAATCGCGGCAATTCCGCGGCATCGCGCTCATCCTCCGGCGCGGCATGTTCGAAATGCACCGCATAGGGCTTCCAGTTCGACCGGAACCCCGCGCGCAGCAGTTGCACCAGCGATGTCAGGGTGAATTCGGTGTCCTGTCGGCGCGGCCATATCGCGGAATCCTCCAGCCGGTAGGTCCAGAGCATATAGCCGTCGCTTTCCGACAGATGAGATTGGGTCGCCGACTGAAGGCTATTGAAATAATCCGTCATGCGCCTCAGCGCGACATGGATGGACGAAGAACGCGAGATCAGCAATCCCACCGGCCCGAGATCCGCCGGACGGAGCGCACTGCCAATTCTCGCCCCGAACAAAGGGTCGGCAACCAAAGCCGCCATATCCTCGAACATCGCGACATAGCGGGTAATCGGTACAGTAATGGCGGGATCGTTCAGGATTTCCGGCTGCAATCCGTAACGCCGCCGTATCAGCGCACCATCTCCGCCGCGCCGGACAAATTCATCCAGCACAGCACGCACGATGGAAACGCGAACCGATGCAACCTGAGTCATGGCGCAAACTATCGAAATTTTCGTAACAAAGGCAATATATCCGCGAAGACGACAGCGTCCTTATGGACATACTCATGCCCATGTCCATGCCGCCCAGCATGGGCCATAACCGGATCAGCGGATAACGGAAAACACCTTCACCGGGGGCCTCTTCTCTTCGACCGCAAGACGAGAACCAGCATCAGCAGGAAGGAAAGGCCGACAAAGCTTATCTCCGCGCCAAGCATCAAACTACTGCCATAGCGCCCCAACATCCATCCCCCGGCCATGGGGCCCAATACATTGCCCGCTCCGATGACAAGGTTCGACCACGACATGATTGCGCCATCCGTATCCTGATCGCCTATGACGGCGAGGACCGGAGGCAATGCGAATGTCCACGCGAATTTGAACAGGATCGCCGCCGGCAGAAAGGCTGCGGCAGGAAAAACGGCCAGCAACAGAAGCGCGCCCGCGAGAATAGCAAAGCCCGTCACCAGCAAAGACCAGCGCGGCAACCGTCCGCCCAGCAACGAAGCGCCCCCCGCCCCCGCTATGCCGAAGAGCGAGGCCACCGCGACCGTATCGGCGGCGCGCAGGGAATCCACCCCCGCCATCTGGCCGATCACGGTCATGAACGACCAGCTTCCGCCGATCGCAATATAGTAACTGCACAATGCCACCATCGCGATCATGACGACAGGCCATCCCGGTCCGGTCTTCGTTCCGGGCGGGATAGCGCTTTCGCTTCTCCGCGGCATCGGCAAGTCGGGGAAACCGGCGGCGAGCGGGAGCACCGCCGCCATCAGCGCCGCCGCCAGAATGAAAAAGGCCGGAAGGCCGAAAACCGCGAACAATCGGGGCAGAAGCGCAAGGCCAATGGCCCCCAGCACCAATTGCCCCATCACCCACAGACCGAAAATCCGATCACTGCGCGAATTCCGCGCGGCCATGCTCATGCACAGCACCATCAGGGTGCCACCGGCAAGTGCAGCCAGAAGCCGCACCGCATAGAGCAAAGGCAAGGAAACAACCAACGCCGATACCAGATTGGCAATGATGAACAGTATCGCCGCGACCAGCGCCACGCGGCGCGGAGGGTAACGCCTCATCCACCACAGAGCCGGTAACGAAGCGAGGCTCAGCCCGCCCAGCTCGAACAGGAAATAAGTCCCTGCCTGATTGGGGGCCAGCCCATATTGACGGATCAGTTGCCCGGTCAGAACCGGCGACACCAGAAGCGCGAGAGGCGTGATCGCGCTGAACAGGACGATGCGCAGCACGGCAAGCCGATCCTCACGCATCATCACCATTCCTTTCACGCCCCTCTACCGCCCGGCTATTCACCGCACCCGGCATGACAAGCCCGATCATGCGCTGCGGGAAGCCTTCCACGCAGCAGCGATTTCCCGCACACAGGCCAACTGGAATTCCAGCGTCCGGCTGGTCGGTTGCTGGGCATCGAACAGGCCGAATGTGGGATCTTCCACCGGCGTGCGTTCCCCACTCAACGCTTCCAGTATCGCCAGCCCGAAGAACGGCACCGACGCTTCGGAATAACCGCCTTCATGCACAATGACGAGGCGGTCGTCGCACAGCTTTCCGGCGGCCTCGACCATCCGGCTCGTCATATAGCGATAGGTTTCGCTATGCAGGAGCATACGCGCCAACGGGTCGGCCGCCCCGGCATCCATGCCGTTGGCAACGATCAGCAACTCAGGCTGAAAGGCTTCCAGCGCCGGGATCACGATCTCATCCACCGCCGCGCGATAGGCCTGATCGCCGCAGCCGGGCGGCAAGGATATGTTGAGGTTGGCGCCGGCACCGGCACCGGCCCCTCGCTCCTCCCCACCGCTATATCCGGGCGGAAAACAATTTTCCTGATGCAGGGAGATGGTCAGTGTGTCGCCGCACTCATAATAGATGGACTGGGTGCCATTGCCATGATGGACATCCCAGTCGACCACCGCCACCCGTTTCACGCCATGACGGCTGCGCGCCGCTTCGATCGCGATCGGGATATTGGCCAGCAGGCAAAATCCCATGCCCCGGTCGGCAAGGCAATGATGGCCCGGCGGGCGGCACAACGCATAGGCATTGCGCGCCTTGCCGGTCAGAACGCGATCGACAGCTTCGATGGCGAGCCCTGCGGAAACCCCGGCGATCTCGAACGATCCCTTGCCGAACGGCGCATAATCGCCCACTTCCCCGCCGCCGGCATCGCTGACTTCCTTGAACTTCTCAAGATAACCGGCATCGTGGACGCGGAGCAGGTCCTCAAGAGTGGCCGGTGGTGCGGACGATACCGAGAGCTTCTCCAATATCCCGCTTACCGCCGCCAGCGACAGAAAACGCCTCTTGCTGTCCGGCGTTTCGGCCGCAACCGCACCGTTGGGCGGTTGCACCCAGTCGCCGATGGGCAGGACGAGCGCCTGCAACCCCGTCGTATGCCAGAAGGTACGTTCATCGGTCAGAAATGCAGTCGTCACCTTATACCACTCCCTCAGAACTTGACCGAGAAAGACGCGCCGTAAGCCGCCGGATCGCCATAGATTTCAACGCGGAAAAAGCTGACATTGTTGAGATAGGTCATGTAATTCTTGTCCCAGATATTCCTGCCCCAGACCGCGAATTCCCATCCCTTGCTGGAGGCCAGCGCGACCCGCGCATTCTGGATCCAGTAGGACGGGGCCCGATCGAAAATCTGACCGGTGCTTTCCAGATAACGGGCGGAGGTATAGCGCGCGTCGGTCTGAGCGATCAGGTCGAGGTCCCCGCCGAGGGCGAAGGTCTTTTGCGCGCCCATCTGCGCCGTCCATTTGGGGGTGTTGACCGGCCGCTTGCCTTCCAGCGGGATAACCCCTGCATAGGTGGTGATCGCCCTGTCGGTCTTGCGGAATTCCGCATCGAGATAGCTCAACCCGGCCGTCAGGGTCAGGCTGTTGTCCGGACGCACGGTGATGTCGGCTTCGGCGCCGGTCGTGCGGGAAGAACCGATATTGCGGGTCACCGGCACCAGCGGGGAAGTCGGGTCATCAACATTGACCTGCAAATTCTTGTAATCATAGCGGAATACTGCCGCATTCAACGTCACCAGACGATCCAGCATGCTGCCTTTATATCCCAGCTCATAGGCAGTCAGGCGTTCGGGAACGAATTCGGTGATGACGCCGCCAAAGGGCACGCTATAGCCCCCGCTGCGGAAGCCGCGGGACACCGAAGCGTAAATCAACTGATTCCGGGCAGGTTTCCAGTTGATGCCGCCGCGGAAAGACGTGGTTTCATCCGTCCTTTGCGTATCCGCCGCATCGACCGGCACAACCGGCGTTACCCGATGGGCTCTGCCCTGCGGATCGTTCGCCCCCAGATAAGTGGAACCGTTAAGGCTGGTCTTGTCATTGGTATAACGCAGCCCCGCAACCACCGAAAGGCTGGGCAACAACTCATATTCATTATGTGTGAACAGCGCGAGGGAACGGACCTTCTGAACGAAATCGGCGGCGAGGCGCGGCGCGAACGGAGGCAGGCCGGCAATCGGGTTGTCGATGGTGTTGCCGCTGTTCGCCTCGGACAGATTATCATGCTCGTAAAAGCCACCGATCAGATAGTTGAGCCGGCCCGTCTTACCGGCAAGGCGCAATTCCTGAGTGAATTCCTGAATGCGGCTGTAATAATCGGTGTTCACCGTGGCATAAGGCGAGTTGTCGCTATCTTCTGTCTGGGCGCGACGGAAATAATCATAGGAGGTGATCGAGGTCAGTTCCGCTCCGCCGAAATCATGCGATGCCCGCATCGAGAAGCCATAGGCCGTGTTGTTCGCCTTCCACCCATAATCGGCATTGGCCTTGCGGATGCTCTGCGTTTCGCGCAGGCCACTATTGTCCGTACCGGGTGCAAACGGCCCATATTTAAGGCAGGCCGACCGATCAGAATCCAGCGTTCCGTTCAGCAAGGGCGCGCAATAGGCGCCGGTTTCGGTAAAGATGCCCGGGCTCTTATAGGGGGTCAGCTCGCTCTTGTCGCGAAAACCATAGGCGGTCAGGCGAATACTGCTGTTCTCCCCGAACCATTTGATCTGAAGCCGCCCGGCATATTGGTTAGGAGCACCATAATCCTTGCCGGTATAATCATTGTGGTATGGCCCGCCGCTGCCCTGCGCGACGAAATAGGAGAAGCGCGCGGCGAGATTGTCAGCCAGAACGAGGTTGGCGTGGCCGTCCATCTTGAACCGGCCATGATTGTCACCCGACAGGTTGAACCCGCCGCCATTTTCGAGAACCGGGGCATTGGTGTAAAAATTGACCGAGCCGCCCGTGGTGTTGCGCCCGAACAGCGTACCCTGCGGCCCCTTCAGCGCCTCGACCCGCTCGACATCGAAGAACGGGATCGTCGCCATATATGGCTTGCTCTTGTAAATCTCATCGACGTGAACAGCGACCGGGGAATCGAAGTTCGACGCAAATTCGTTAAGGCCGATACCACGGATGGTGAAGGCAGGCAGGTTCGCACTGGTGGTCGCCACGACATTGGCAACATGTTCCGCGATCGCGCCTACATCATTGGCCTGCATGCGACGCAGGTCGTCCCCACCGAAAGCTGTAATGCTGAGCGGCACATCCTGTACAGACTGCGCGCGCTTTTGCGCGGTCACGATGATCTCGCCGGAGACACCGTCCGCAGCCGCATCCTGCGCCCAGACACCGGGCACGGTCAGGCCGGACATCAGACCCGCCGTCGCCAAAAGCAATGATTTACGGCCACCCATCATATTTCGCCCCTTTATCCCTCAAGTGACATGCTTCCGCCCGCCATTAGGGCGGTGCGGATCCAACACTTCATTCTTATGGGGCAGGCGGATGGTCCGCTTGTATCTCCCTGCCAATCGATAGGATCATCCTGCCGTTTTCAGGTTCGGGGCTATTGCGGGCGGTTATTGCCCACAGCCGATGAGTGTGACAGTATCTTTACATCTAAATTAATTTTGATTCGTGTGCCTGCAACGTCTCCTTAGACAGGAACACCACGATGAACGGAACCAGACCCGCGGAGGCCTGTGTCGGCTTTGAGCGATCGCTCCGCAACTATTATGGCTGCTTCGATGTCGCGCCGCTGGATGACCAGCGGCGATTGGGATGGCATTTTCGCGACATAAAGGCGGGGCCCTTCAACGGATGCCGTATCTCCGCCGAGGGTATGCGCAGCACCCGCCCGAGCCTGCCCGACAACTGGGCGGCATCGGGGTTTATACTGGCCAATTTCGGTTCGCCCGTAACGCTGGATCATCATGGCCGCACATCCACCCTGTCTGCGGGCGACATCATTCTGCTCGATTCCCGTGCGCCCTGCAGCATTGCCACCCATGACCTCACCGATTCTATCTGTCTCAATGTCAGTCGCGACCGGCTCGGACAGATTGCATCGCGAGACGGAGAAATATTCGGCATACCGATTTCAGGCAGCACGGGAACCGGGCACCTGCTCAACACCATATTACTGACCTTGCTGAAACAGGACGACACGCCCGATCCGCTCGATCAACAGGTGATGACGGATGTGACCGTGCAACTGTTATCGGCGGCCCTTAGCCGGCAAACTCCGGCTTTCCGGATGCGGGACAAGCATACGGAGATCATCGACCGAATGCGTCATTGGGTCATGCAACATATCGGCGAACCCTGGCTCAATGCCCAGAGCCTGTCGACGGAATTTCACTATTCCACACGCAGCCTATACCGCCTCTTCACCCGGATCGGGACGACACCGCAGGAATGGTTGTGGGAACAACGGCTGATGGTCGCCCACAAAATGCTGAACGAGACCGATAGCAGTTCGGTATCGATCACGGAGATCGCGCACGCAACCGGCTTCAGCGATTGCAGCCATTTCACGCGACGGTTCCGTAGTCGCTTCGGCTATCTGCCCAGTGAGACAAGGCGCCGTTCTCCGACCGGGCATTGACGCGCCCGGCCACGGCTCATCTCATATCGAAACGCATCCCGAACAACCGGGTCAATGCGATGGCCGCGAAAAGCGATCCCATCGACATAGCCACCGCGACACCGCTGATGCCGAAGGACAGGCTGAACAATATGCCGGCCACCACCGGTCCGATCGCCGACCCTATCCGCCCGAACCCAACGATCGCCCCTGCCCCGGTCGCCCGCAGGGCGGACGGATAAGAACGCGCGATAATCGGATACAGACCGACGACTGCCGCGCTCGAACAAAATCCCAACACTGCGACAACACTCAACAGGGCCACCGGCTCTCGCGGCACAAAACCGAAAATCCCCAGCATCACCGTGGTGCTCAGCATCGCGGCAAATACCAGATGCCTGACATCCATCCGCAGGCTCAGGAAACTCAGCAGAAACGATCCCGCCACGCCGCCCACATTCACCCATACCAGCATGGTCACGCCGAATTCGGCCGGAAAGCCCATATCGATCGCTATCTTCGGCACCCATTTCAATATGAAATAATTGGTCATCACGTGCAGGAAATAAGCCGCGGCAAGCAACAGGGTGATCCGCAATTGCCCATCCCGGAACAATTCGGACAGGTGCGACGCCCGGCTTTCTTCTACCAGCGGCGCGGCCTTCCCGATCGCGGCATAGCCAAGCCGCCCAAGCGCCCGGTTGATCCGTTCCAGCCGATCCTCCTTGCCGGAGCGAAAAGCGAAGCTGACCGTTTCCGGCAAGAACCACCAGGTGACGGGCACCAGCAAAGTGCTGACGACCGCCCCCAATATGAACACATGACGCCAATGCCCATCGGCCATCAGCATAGCAGCGACAGGACCACCCAGAATGGCGCCAACGGGATAGCCGCTCGCCATCAACGCGACGGCCAGGCTTTTGGATCGGGCATTCGATATTTCCGTGGCAATGGCGTTGGCACATGCCAATATGCCGCCGATACCGAAGCCGGTGTACAGGCGAAACAGCCCCAGCGTCACCGCATTCATCGCGAAGACCGCCATCCACATGCCGCTCGCCATGACAATCAGACACAGCAATGCGGTCGGACGGCGTCCGATGCGATCGGCAAGATGCCCCAATATGACGGAACCGATCCCCATGCCGACCAGTTCCATCGACAGCAGCACGCCGAGAGAGGCCGCTTCCATATGCCATTCCCGCGCAATGCCAGGGGAAGCGAAGCTGATCGACAGCACGTCATAGCCGTCGATCGCCATCAGCAGGACGCAGAGCAGCAACAGCAATATCTGCGGCCGCCGCATCGGCGACTGGTCGATCAGGAGGCGCGGATCCACTGCGGCCACGTCGGTTCCGGCCTTGGCGCCCGTCACAGGCATTTTCCGGCCATGCAGGGCGCACGGAGAAGGACCATGATCAGGACCCCTTTTTCGCTTCCGGCAACCTCAATGTACGGGAAATGATGTAGGACCGGATCGCCTCTATCGCCTCTGGCGACAGGTCGGCCTTGAACCCAACCATGCCCTGGCTCGTCAATGCTCCGTCGCCGACGATCGAATACCAGAGATCCTTGTCATTGATCGCCGTCGAATAACGCAGATCGGGCAAAACGCCCGGCGATACCGCGCTGTCGCCATGACAACCGACACAGGTACGGTGATAGCGCGCCTTGCCCTCGGCAATCATGGCCGGAGTCCCAAACTGGCGGGGAATATCGAACAGGGTCAGCGGCTCGGCAGAGGTGGGAGGCAGGCTCGCTTTTCCGTCCAGCGTGAAGGTCAGTACACGGCCGATCTTGGGGTGGCGCCCGGTCTTGAGCGCCATTTCCCCGCCCAGAAGCGCGTAAATGCCGCCCCAGCCGGTAACGATCGTCACATATTGCTTGCCGCCCACGGAATAGGTGATCGGCGCGGCGATGATCCCGGTCTGGGCCGGAAAAGACCATAGCTCCTTGCCGTTCCCGGCATCATAGGCATGGAAACCGCCGGTCGCATCCCCTTCGAAGACCAGCCCGCCCGCCGTCGCCAGCGTGCCGCCATTATCGGGACCGAGATAGGGCGCGCGCCACATTTCCCGCTGATGCACCGGATCCCACGCCATGAGATAGCCTTTGGCGGAATCAACAATCTGCTTCCGGGCAGCATCGTCATCCGGCATCGAAACCGCATCGAGATCAACGCCCAGATTGATCCCGCGCTTGTGATGCCGATAATCGGGATCGGAAATATAGGGGAAACCGATTTCCTGCGTCGGAATATAAACCAGCCCGGTTTGCGGACTGTAGGACATGCTCTGCCAGCTATGCGCACCAAGCGAGCCGGGCATGGCCACCCATGTCTTGCCGGTGAGATTATAGCGCGCTTCCGGATTGATGTTGGGCCGCCCGGTCGTCAGATCGACCCCGCTCGCCCAATTGAGCTTCACAAAGGGCTCGGCCGAAATCAGTTTCCCCGTTTCCCGGTCAAGCACATAGAAAAACCCGTTTTTCGGCGCCTGCATCAACACCTTCCGCGGTTTGCCGTCAATCATCAGGTCGGCAAGGATCATCTGCTGCGTGGCGGTATAATCCCACTGATCGCCCGGCACTTCCTGATAATGCCAGACATATTCGCCCGTATCGGGACGCAGGGCGATGATTGAGGACAGGAACAGATTGTCGCCACCGCCGGGCGACCGGATCGCGGCATTCCACGGGCTGCCATTGCCGACGCCGACATAGAGCAGGTCGAGTTCCGGGTCGTAGGACATCGAATCCCAGACGGTTCCGCCACCGCCCAGCTTCCACCACTCACCCTTCCAGGTCGGCCCGGCCAGCTTTTCCAATATGGCATCGGAAGCCGCGCCATCCTTGACTCCTGGCTCCCCCGGCACGGTGTAGAAACGCCAGGCCATCTTGCCGGTCCGGGCATCATAAGCGCTGATATAACCGCGCACGCCTAGTTCGGCGCCACCATTACCGATCAAGACCTTACCCTTCACGACGCGCGGTGCGCCGGTAATCGTGTAAGGCTTGGACGGATCGACCGTGAGGGTCGACCACAGAACCGCACCCGTACGGGCATCCAGAGCGATCAGGCGGCCATCGAAAGTACCGACGAACAGCTTGCCTTCCCAATAGGCGACACCGCGATTGACGACATCGCAGCACCCGTTGACGGCGCTTTCGCCGGGCACCTCGGGATCATATTGCCAGAGCAGCTTGCCGGTAACGGCATCGATCGCCTGAACCTTGGACCAGGCGGAGGTCGTGTACATCACCCCGTCGACGACCAGAGGCGTCGCCTCCTGCCCCCGACGGGTATCGAATTCATAGGACCAGGCGAGCTTGAGACCGGCAACATTGCCGCTATTGATCGCGGCAAGCGGGCTGAACCGTTGTTCGGAATAGGTCCGCCCATGGCTCAGCCAGTTCTGAGGCTCATTTTCGGCCGCAACGATACGATCCGGCGGCGGGGCGACGGTTGTCATCACCGCCTTGTCCGGTGTCTGACACGAACTGACGGCGAAAGCCGCCGTCGCAACGATTACCGCATGGGACAAACGAATATGCAAAGCCTACCTCCGCCAGACAGTGGGGAATGGAGGCGAACCACCGCTCCATTCCCACAATGTTACGTGCCGAAAACCAGCACCGTCATCCGGTCAGAATGAACGGCGCAGTTCAAGCTGCCACTCGCGCCCCCGGTTATAGACGCCTTCGACGAAACCGGAGGCGCCGACATCGGCATAGCCGGCCACCAGATAGCGTTTATCGAACACATTCTTCATGCCCGCCGACAGGGTCCAGAGCCTGGAACTATCGGTGTAGCTGATCGCGGCATTCCACAACGAATAGCCGCTCTGGTGCAGTTGCGGCGTATTCAGCGCATCGAGATAGACCCCGCTCTTATACGACCAGTCGATACGCGGCACGATCGTGCCGATATCCGTTTCGGCGGTGTAGGAAACACCGGCCGATGCCGTCCATTTGGGCGCGTTGACGAAGCTGCTGTTCACATTCACCAGACCGGTGCCGACCGGAATTTCTCCCGCCACCGTATCGAGGATGAGCGTACCGCTCGCCGACCGATATTTGGCGTCGAGATAGCCGATCGCGGCGTTCAGATCCCAGTTCTGCGCGATCCGGGCATTGAGTTCCCCCTCGAAACCGCGAATGCGGGCTTTCGCCGCGTTGAGCGTGAACGGATTGGGCAGACCCGGCGCCAGCACATTGAGCTGAATATCCTTATAATCGGTCTGGAACCCCGCAAGGTTCAGGCGAACGCGCCGGTCGAACAGCTCGCTCTTCACGCCCGCTTCATAGACATTCACATATTCCGGGCGGAAAGACGGCGGCGAGATGAAGGGTGGGCCCGCCAGACGCTGGGTAAAGCCGCCCGACTTGAAACCGTCGCTATAGTTCGCGTAGATCATCACATCGCGCGTGACCTTGTACGAAATATTCGCGAGATAATTTTCCTCGTTAACCTTCAGCCTGCCCACGGCGCCGGGAAGCACCTGAGGCGATCCTGCGGCCAGCGTCGTGTTCGCGTCCGCGACGAAATCCGTGATATAATATTGGTTCGGCGTGAACCGCTTATTTTCCTGCGTATGGCGGATGCCGCCCGTCACCGAGAGCTTGTCGGTCACGTTGAAAGTCGCCTGCCCGAAGAACGCAAGGCTGCGGTTGCGGATCGACCCGCCGCTCAGCAGGCTGCCGACCGCAAAGTCGACGATATTGGCATCGGTGCCGGTTTCACGGAAATAATAGACGCCCGCCGCCCAGTTCAACCGCTTGGATGAGCCGGTAACCTGAACTTCCTGCGAATATTGGCGCTGCTTATAATCGTTCGCGGTATGATCGATGACCAGCGGACTATGGTCGTGATCGGCCGCGAAATAGGAATCGAGCTTGCGATAGGCAGAGATCGACTTGACCGCCACATCGCTACCGAGGATCGGGCTGGGAACGTCCCAGTTGATCGTCAGCGTGGTGCCGAGCACATCCATGTCGGAAACCGCCCGGCCGGTGCCGTTATCCTTGCTCCGCCCGGACAGCCACTGGCTGTTATAGCAATTGGGCGAGGCGGGCGACGGCATCGAACCGCATTCCGCCCCGTTCAGCACATAGTTGTTATAGGCCGCAAATGGCGCGTCTTCATAAACCGAGATCAGCGTGAGCGGCGCACCGTTCTCGCGTTCGTGCATACGCTCAACCGACGCGTCGATCGTCAGATTATCGGTGGGCAACAGGCGCAGGTCGCCGCGAATGGCGAACTTATTCTCATTGCCCAGATCCTTGTCATCGACGACCCGCGTCACATAGCCATTGCGGCTCTTCGCCAGGAACGTGACCTTGGTCAGGATCTTGTCGGTGATCGGGGCGTCCACGCTGCCCTTGAACTGAAGCAGGAGATCCGAACCCACGGTCGCGGTCGCATAGCCGCCAGCTTCGCTGCTTGGCTTCTTAGTGGTCAGGCTGATCGCGCCGCCGATGGTATTGCGGCCGAACAATGTACCCTGCGGACCACGCAGCACTTCGATCTTCTCGAGATCGACGAGTTGAAGAGCGGAACCGACGGAACGGGCGATATAAACGCCGTCGACATAGATACCGACGCCCGGTTCGGTATTCTGGTTGAAATCGGTCTGGCCGATGCCGCGAATGAAGAAGGAAGCCGCTGCGCTGCTGCCGCCGATCGGCGCTGTTTCGCTGACCACCAGGTTCGGAACCACCTTGTCCAGACCAGCCACCGAATTAATCTGCTGCTTTTCAAGGCTGTCGCCAGAGAAAGCCGAGATCGCGATAGGCGTGTCCTGCAGAGATTCCGCGCGCTTACGCGCTGTCACGAGGATTTCGTCGAGTCCGCCGCTATTCGCCCCGGCTTCTTCCTGGGCAAAGGCGGGACCGGCCGCGACCAGCGCGGCGAGAGAGGATGCCAGCAACATTGTGCTGCGCAATATTATCGAACGATTTTTAGAGCTTGCGCCCTCCCGGTTATAGTTAGCCATATTCCCTCCACTGAATACGTACATGACGATGCCGGTACCACCGTCATCGCCCCCTTTTTGTCGCTCCTGCGCATTTTCTTTTATGCATTTGCATGCGTATCGGAATATATTTTATGCGTCAAATAATTTTAATGGGAATGTTTATTAGCTATAATTATTATATTCATATTGTTTTTATTGGCTTTTCCGGAACAAAAAAACGCTTCCGGAAACTTTGAAAGCCTTCCGAAAGCGTATGAAACAGAATGGCATTTTTTTGCCGCCCGCCCTTCCTGGGCGGCCGTCGGTCAGGGCGATCCGATGCTCGCCCCGCCGCAGACGAACAGTGTCTGCCCGGTCACATAGCCGTTGAGCGGATCGGCAAAAAACAAGATCGCACGTGCAACATCTTCGGGCAGCCCAATACGCTTGACCGGCAGGCTCTCGGCGATCTGCCGCTGCACCGGACCGTCCTTTTCCACGATACCCCAGAAATTTTCGGTCAGGATCGGTCCGGGCGCGACGGTGTTGACGGTAATGCCGAAGGCCCCCAGTTCCAACGCCCAGGTCCGCATCATCCCGTGAATACCGGCCTTGCTGTAGGAATAGGCCGTCCGCGTCCGCACCCCCAATGAGGCACGCGAAGAATTGAAGATGATGCGGCCAAACCCCCGCTCCTTCATCCCCGGAACCAGCGCCTGCGCGAACACCAGCGCCGAACCGGCGTGAATGGTCGTCAGCGTCACCAGATCCTCCGGCTTCGCTTCCTCCAGCAGGTTCGGCAGGATAAAACCCGCATTGTGAACGAAATGGGTAACCGGCCGCTCCGCCGCGCACCGTTCGGCAAAGGCACGCGTCGCATCCAGATCGAGCAGGTCGAGCTTTTCAAAACTGAAACCCGGCGCTTCCCAATCTGGCGCATCAAGGCCGACGGCAACCACTTCATATCCGGCATCCAGCATCAACCGTGAAACCGCGGCACCAATGCCCGAACCACCGCCGGTCACGATTGCCCTGTTGCGAATATCCATCCTTTGTCCTTCCCGGAAACAATAATATCAGCGTCAGCTCCGGCCCAGTTCCCGCGGCAACAGGTCCGGATCCTCACGCCAGCGCTCGACGATATCTTCGGCAATGGCGCCAATCGCCACCTGCTCCAGCCCCTGTTCCAGCCCGCCGACAATCTTGCGGGCGATGAGGTCCGGCCCGATCTTCGGCGGCTGTAAATGAGCATACCATTCGTCATCGGTCGGCCCGAAAAAGGCCGACATCACCTTCACGCCCGATCCCTGCATCGCGTTGCGCAATCCCTGCACCGCCGAATGCGCCGCCGCGAAGCTGGCCGCGCTTCCCCCCATAGGCGACCAATTGCCCAGCGCAAAGGCCGACAGCAGGTTGACCCACGCCACGGCGGAACGCGGTTCGTCGGCCCCGCGCGACCGCAGGATCGGCGCAAAAGAACGGGCAAGGTTGAGCAGCCCGAAATAATGCACGTCCATCTCGTCGCGATCGGCAATGCTGTTCCCGCGCGAAGAGACATCGCCCGGACGAATATGAATGGCCGTGTTGACGAGTATATCCACCTTCGCGCCGATCGATGCCGCCGCCTCGGCGACGGATGTCTGATCGGTCACCTCCAGCGGAACCAGCTGCACATCCTCACGGGCGGCCAGATCGGCATCGACCGTCCCTGCCCCCGGACGCGACGGCACACCGAGCATCACCAGCGACGCACCCGCCCCCAGAACGCTCCGGGCCACAGCCTGACCGATCCGGCTGGTCCCGTCGGTTATCAGCACCCGCCGGAATTTCGGGGAACAGGTCAGTTCACGCAACTGGGGATCATCCATCATATTCGGGGTATCCTGCTCCGGCAGCGCCATAATGACACCATTTCCGGCCTTGTCGGTACGGGCGATCAGGCGCACATGCTGATCCACCAGCACGTCGCCATGAACGTGAACCATCATTGACGGCCCGTTGTCCAGACGAACGCACCCCGCACGCCACGGCATGTGGTTGGAGAAATATCCGTCCGGGCTGATCCGGATGGTGGTCAGCGCAATCAGGGTTCCCGTCGGTGCCACCGCTTCCCAGACCAGATCGGCCGACAGGCAAGAGGGGCAGGCATCCCGGAAGGGATAGATGATCGTATCGCATTGCCGGCATTGCTGGAGGCAGAACTCCCCCCGTGCGGCCATGACGCTGAACCGCATTGCCGCCCGGCTGCGCGGCACCGGCGGGCTGAGCGGCGGTGGCGTGCGGAGCAGCGCCTTTTTCCGGCCCGGCGGATCCAACGGCTCGGTCATGCGCCTTCTCCCGCCAGCACAACCGCACCGCTGCACACGCCGCGATCATAATTGATCATGCCGAAACCGGATACCACCGCAATCCGCGCATCTTTTACCTGACGCCCATCGGCAGTACCGTTCAACTGACGCAATGCCTCGACCGTCCCCAGATAGCCCCCCCCGGCACCCGCCTGACCGCCCGATAATTGCCCGCCGGAGGTGTTGTGCGGAAATTCTCCATCCACCGTAAGGTTGCGCTCCCGCAGAAAGGCCCCGGCCTCACCTTTGTCGCAAAACCCCAGATCCTCGACCTGCATCAGCGAGATAACGGGATAATCATCATATGTCTGGACCAGATCGACCTGATCGGGCGTCACACCGGCAGTATCCCAGAACCGTCTGGGATCACGCGCCCACCCGGCGCGATACTGGATCGGGTCTTCCGGGAAAGCGTTATGATGCTCTTGCGTCGCCAGCAGGCGCGCGAAAGCCTTGCCCATGGTTCGCGCTATTTCCGGCGTGGTGACGATAAACGCCTCCGCCCCCGCGCAAGGCATTACGCAATCAAGCAGGCAGATCGGATCGCTTATCATGCGCGAGCGCATATATTCGTCCACCGTCATCGGCTTACGGAACAGGGCAAGCGGATTGCGCCCGGCATTCGCCCGCTGCGCCACGCAGACATGTGCGAAATCCTCCCGCTGCACACCGAAATGCCGCATATAATGGTCGGTCAGCAGGGCAAAGCAGGCATTCGGCCCGCCCGCGCCATAGGGATAGGCCGCATCCTGCGAAAAACGGCTGAAATATTCGGCCGTGCGCCGAAAGCTGTGAACCTGATTGGTATCGCCGGCAACACAGACGATGATCTCGGCATCGCCCGCCTGCACCGCCCGTGCCGCGCGCCGCAACGCCACCACGGATGAGGCCCCCCCCATAGGGATATGGTCGAGCCAATTCAGAGTCAGCCCCAGATGCTGGGTCAAACCGACAGCCGAATCCACCCCCAGGGTAAAGGACGATACGCACAGGCCATCCACCCGACCCGGTTCCAGCCCGCTTTCGTCCAGCGCCATGCGGATCGCCCTTGCTATCCACCAATGGGCACTTTCGTTGGAATAACGGGCATAGGGCACGGTTACCGGCGCGCAGACCGCAACCCCGTCATAACCATGCGATCGGCGCGCCTGCGACGTCACTTCGCCCCCTGCCTTTTCTTCAGGTGCCGCACATCATGGAAATTCTGCCCTTCGAACAAGGTCATGACCACCTCTTTGAGGTCTCCGCGCTTGATCTTGTTGGTCGGGGTGAGCGGCAGCTCTTTCACAAAGGCGATATAGCCCGGCGGCTTGTAATAAGCGAGCTGCCCAAGCGCCCAGATGGTGATCTCTTCGGCCAGCGCTGCAGGATCGGCAGGCGCCGCTTCGTCGAGAACGATCATGCCGAACACCTCGTCACCGCGCACCGGATCCGGCACGGCGGCCACCGCCGCGGTCTGAATCGCCGGATGCCGATTAAGTGCGACCTCAACTTCCACCGCCGCGATATTCTCACCCGACCGGCGGATGACGTTTTTCTTGCGATCGACAAACACCATGGTGCCGTCTTCATTCTGGCTGACGATGTCACCCGTATGGAACCAGCCGCCTTCCCAGGCTTCCGCGGTCGCTTCCTCGTTTTTCAGATAGCGGTCGAAGAAACCGAAGCGCGGGTCGGCATGGGCACTGCGCACCAGCAGTTCACCCGGCTGCCCCACCCCAACTTCGCGCCCTTCATCGTCTACAATATGAACCAGCACATTATTGCCGGGACGCCCGAAACAGTTGGTACCCACATGGCGTGGCTCATGCGATGCGATGATCGCGCCGCTATTGCCGGTTTCCGTCATGCCCCACGCTTCGATCAGCGGGAAGCCGAAGCGTTCCTCGAACGGCGCATGCAACAGGCGATCAACCCCCGCCCCGAAACCGAAGCGCACCAAATGCTCCCGGTCCTCCGGGCTTTCGGGTGCGGACATCAGCATTGCAGGCATGACCCCCAGATAATGGACGACCGTCGCGCGGGATTCGCGCACACTCGCCCACCAGCTGCGCGGGTGGAAGCGGTCCAGGAAGGTGAGACACCCGCCCAGCATCAGCATCGCCATGGTCGAAACCGCCATGGCGTTCATGTGGAACAGGGGCAGCGGCGTCAGCATCCGCTCGCCCTCTTCCGTCATCGCGACATAGCCCGAAAAACCGAGATATTCGATGCCGGATCGCAGGAAATAGGTGTTGGAAAGAACACACCCCTTGGGCAGCCCGGTGGTCCCCGACGTATAGAGCAGAGCCGCTTCCCAGCGCGGCATCGGCCCATCCCATGGAGCAACCTCTACCGTGGCTGCGGGAATGGCATCATCCGGCCCGATCACCGGCACCTCATGCGCGGCAGCGGAAGCCGCCTTGCGCAATTCCTCATGACGCACCGGCAGCGCAACCACCAACGCCATTTCCGAATGGCAGATCAGATATTCCTGCTCCGCCAGCCGCAGATCGGGGTTGATCGGCACCACCGACACGCCCTCGGCATTCAGGGCCAGCCAATGTTCGAAAAAGGCGGGGCGATTTTCCAGAAGCAGCCCGACACGCAAGCCGGGGCCGAAACCGGCGGCACGATAGGCGTCCCGCCGTTGCTCGACCCGGCCGTTCATGTCGCCATAGCTGATCTCCCCGGCGTCTATGCCATAGACCGAGGCGGTTTCGGGAAGAATGTTGAGGAACGGCCGGTCCGGAAAAGCCGCAGCTGCCGCAGCAAAACACTGATGAACGGACTGATAGTCAGCAGGGGAAAGTTTGGACATGGCACTCACATAAAGAGTTGCAGGTTACGGTGCGGCGCATCGCAATCGATAAGTTGCACTTTTTTCTGTTTGATGCGGAGTTCCCCCCCGATCAACACAAGGTCATGCATGACCCAGCCGGTGTAGAAAAGCTTCTCGTCCGCCCGCGTCTCAGTGTAGAGGAACGATGCCCAGGTCGAGAATTCCCCTGCATCCGGGTCGAAACGATCGACCATCGGCGCCTGAAGCAGATGATGGCAGCGGCTTGCCGGTTGCTGGGAGAAAGTACGCTCTCCCATCAGGCGCAGAACGCGCGTTTTCAGCAGCAGCAGATCCTCATGAAACAAGGTCGTCACCAGTTTCGGATTGGGCTCGTCATGATGGAGCGGCATCCAGTAGATGCCGTCCTCCGCGAACAGGGTCAGCCACTCCTCGAAACGCCGCTCATCCAACATGCGGGCTTCGGCATAGACGAAATCGACAAGATCCTGCTTCGTCACGGTCATGCCTGCACCTCCTCGCCGGAAACGGCCGGTTTCATGAACTTCACCCAGGCATCATATTGATTGCGCATCTGCACTTCGCTCTGACCGCTCCAGAGCTGCGTGCTGTCATAGCGTTCGCCGGGGTGGAACTCCCGCTGATAATTGACCCACGGCGTCGCCGAGACCTTCAGGCCCTGTTGCGCGCGTTCATACATTTCCAAGTCGTCATGCCCGACGATCGATGTCGGCGAATTGATAAGGCGATTGTACAGCGCGGAACGCTCCAGCAACTCGTCCGGCGCACCGGCAAGGCGGAACACCCAGGATTCGACCAGCGTCCGGTCCGGCCCCAGCGGCTTGAACAGGCGCAGGGTCTGGATCGCTCCCTTCATCGTCATATTCGGGAAATAGACCGTGTTATGGCGCGCCTCCTGAAGGATCGCTTCGGCGCGCTCGGCCCCATAGGCGGCCTCCATCGCATCGGTATATTCCTTCGGCAGGGTATAGTCCGAATGGATCGAATATTTGGTTCCGGTATGGCCATGACCGTTGGGCCAGGTCCGAATGCCCATCTCGACATAAAATTCATGCTTGGCGGTAAAGGGCAGCACCACTTCGACCACCATGGGCTTCGGCCCCTGAGCGCCGCTTTCCTCCCAGATTTTGCGCACCGTACCGGCGGAGGATTCATGCGCGATCATCGGGTGGAAAGTATCGGTCTGATTGTCGACCAGCATCTTCCAGTTGCAATAATGCATGTAACGGAGCGGCGCGCCGGCAACTTCCAGGCGGCCTTCGGGAGAACGGTCGACCATATTGTCGATCGTCGTCAGCGATTCCCCGAAAAACTCTTCAAAGCCGATCCCCTCACGCGCCAGACGCGCGAAGACGAACTGGCGATAGACATGGGTCGCAACCCCTTCAATGCCGTGGGAAGCGCAGCTTTCGCTGAAACCGCTCTCCTTATACCCGTCCTTCACCGGCACCCCGAACAGACTGCCGTCGGTATTGAATGTCCAGGCATGATAGGGGCAGCGGAACATCGGCCCCACACTGCCATGCCCCTCATTCACCAACTGAACCCCGCGATGGGGGCAACGGTTGTAGATGACCTTTACCGTCCCATCCTTCTGGCGAACCATGATGACGGGCTGACTGCCGATGGTCGTGGCATAATAATCGCCCCGTTTCGGGACCTGGCTTTCATGGCCGACATAAACCCAGCAATTGGCGAACAGGTTGCTCATTTCCTGATCGAACAGCTTCTGGTCGACGAAGAGATCGCGATGGACTTCGCCACCCCGCACCAGATCAGACGGATCAGCATATGTCATGGAATACAACTCCCCTTAACCCTGCCCATAATGCCTTCGACGTCACAGATACCTGATGAAGCCCTGTCCGAAAGGCGATATACGGCACAATTGATTATATGTATATATATTCATTTTCATACAATGCAATTCATTTCGTGCCGCCGGACCGTCACCCCCACCGTTGCGATGCCCGGAAAAGAGATGGCAGCGCCCGAAACCGGCATGTCCCGCCATCACGCAACAGGGCGCCCGTTCAGCCTTCGAACAGGCTCTGGACCGTGGTATATTCTTTCAGCCCCTCCGTGCCGAACTCCACGCCGATGCCGGAGGATTTGACGCCGCCGAACGGAACATTGGGCTGCACCATTCCATGTGCATTGATCCAGGCGCTGCCGCATTCCAGTTGCAGCGCCAGTTCCCTGGCCTTCGCCTTGTCCGACGACCAGACCGACCCGCCCAGCCCGTTTTCCGACGCATTGGCCCGCGCCAGCGCATCCTCCACGCTGCTGTAACGAATAATCGGCAGCACCGGACCGAATTGCTCTTCATCGACGACCCGCATACCATCGGTCACATCGGTGAGGATGGTAACGGGATAGAAATAGCCCGGCTGATCCGGGTCGGGATTGCCGCCCATCAGCACAGTCGCCCCATGCGCCACGGCATCGTCGACCAGTTCCTTCACCTTTGCGAACTGCATCGCATTCTGCACCGGGCCAAGGATCGTATCCTCCTCCAGCCCGTTGCCGACCTTGATCTTGCTCGCAAAGGCCACCAGTTCGGCGGCGATCGCATCGTGCAACGTGTCGGGCACATAAAGCCGCTTCAGCGCGGCGCAGGTCTGTCCATTATTGATGAAAGCGCCCCAGAACAGCCCTTCGACGATCGCCTTCGGATCGGCATCGGGCAGGACGATACCGGCATCATTCCCGCCCAGTTCCAGCGTCAGCCGTTTCAGCGTTGCGGCCGATGACGCCATGATCTTGCGCCCGGTGGCGGAAGACCCCGTGAACACCATCTTGTTGATGCCCGGATGTTCGCTCATCCACTGGCCGAGTTCATTGCCGCCGGACACGACATTGACCACTCCCTTGGGCAGAACGCTATTGATGACCTCCACCAGACGGATAGTGCTGAGCGGCGTCAGCGGCGAGGGCTTGATGACCACCCCGCTGCCGGTACGGATCGCCGGCAGCATGTGCCACATGACGATCGACAACGGCCAGTTCCACGGCGTGATCGATCCGACCACGCCGACCGGATGACGGTGCAGCTCGACACGCCCCTGCTCATCATCCTGTATCACCTCGACCGGCAGCTCCAGCCCGGCCGTATAGCGGGCCCAGGCGGCACAGCCCCCCAGTTCGAAGCGGGACCCGAGACCATTGAGCGGCTTGCCCTGTTCCAGCGTCACGAGCAGCGCCAGTTCCTCGGCATGCGCGTCGATCGCATCCGCAATCGCAAGGCAAGCGGCCTTGCGCTCCTCATCGGGCACCTTCTTCCACTTCAGATGCGCCGCCCGGGCCGCATCCACCGCACTATCGAGCTGGTCGCGCGTCGCATCCGGGCACAGCCCGACGGTTTCACCCGTCGCCGGATTGATGACCGGGAAATGATCAACCGTCGGAACAGAGGCGCCGTCGATAATCAGATCATATTTCTGTTCGGACAATTTCAATCTCCCAATCCCGGGCCGACACCGCCCATGCGGTGCCAACCCATTTCAGAAATTCCTCAACGCGTGGCGATGATCGGCTGATGCCCGTCATTTTCAAGATAGGGCTGCTCCCGATAGAAACCGAGCTTCTCCATCACCGGAAAATCGTTGAACGAAAACAGGCAGGCATCTTCGCTCGCCGACAGGTTCGCATGCTCATGCCAGGTCCAGGCGGGGACGCAGAAAATATCCTTTTCCTTCCAGTCGAAGCGGATACCGCCGATCACCGAATAACCCTGCCCCTTAGACACATGATAGATCACATTACCGGTATGGCGATGCGCCTTGGTGGCCTCGCCCGGACGCAACATCTGCTGGTGCGCCCCCATGGTCATCATCACATGCCCGCCGCTATGCGGGTTGGTGTAGCGCATGATCACACCGTCAAAGGGCGAACCGTCCGTCACCTTCGCGAAATTGTTCAACCCTTCATAGGTCGCATCCCAGGAAAAGCGCATCAACGGCGAATAGCCATGCTGCCAGCTGTCGTTGATCGGCATCAGTCCCGGCGCGCCATAGCTGTAAGGCGAATCGTTCAGCGGATAGAGCTGCTTCTGCGCGCCGTCCGGGTAGACCTCGTAGCTATTGGCTTCCAGTGCATTGGCGAGCGGAATATCCAGACCGTCCTGCCAGATCGAAATTTCGCCGTCTTCAGTGACCCCATGGTCATGCCAGCACCCATTGGGCGTCAGTACGAAATCCCGTGCGCCGAGCAGGATCTTGTGCCCGTCCACGATGGTATAGGCGCCCTTGCCTTCCATGATATAGCGCAGCGCCGAGGCCGCATGACGATGACCGGGCGTTCCTTCGCCCCGCCGCATCGCCTGAAGGCCACTGAACAGCCAGCCGCAGCAGGCTGCCACGTCCTTCCGGCGCGGATTGCGCAGATAGACCACGCGCCGTCCGGCTTCCGCCGCGCTGACAAGGTCAAGCGACCGCAGCACATGGGGACGCAAGTCATCGAACCGCCAGATGGTGGGATCGGACATGGGGGTCGGTTCCCATGGCTCGATCTCGTTCGCAACGGTCCAGAGCGCCCCCGCATTGAACGTGTCCAGATCCTGATAATAGGATTTGAGGTCGTCAGTGTCGGTTACGATGGAACGCCCAAGCTGGTTGTCGCGCTCGTCGATGACATAGGTTGCCATGAACAATTCCCTTTCCAATAGAGCCACGCAACCCCGCGCAACCCGATGAAATAAGAGGAAGGAATGCAATCGCCCCTTCCCTCGCCATGTCTCCCGAGCTCTACCTCGAATCGGTCCGCCGCGTCTTCACGCCTGCCTTGCGGTCTTGTCGAACCCTATCTTCACGGGATCGGACATCCATGAAGGCTTTGCCCTTTCCATACACATAAATATATCCATATGGATGGATCTGGCAATATAGTTTATGGATGAAATATTATTATGTGCTAGCCGGTCAATGAGAAGGAGAGATTCGATGGAACAGGAATTGCACAACACATCGCAGGGCGGGACATCGCAGGGCGGACTCCTCGGCCAGTTGCACGCATCTCTGCTCAGCGGGGCCATCAAAGTCGTGGACCTGACCTTTCCCTTGTCACCCGATTTTCCGGTGATCGTCCTGCCCCCCGAATTCGGCCAGTGCGCCCCGTTCCGGCGAGAAACCGTCTCGCGATATGATGCCGACGGTCCGGCATGGTATTGGAACAATATCAGCATGAACGAACATACGGGCACCCATTTCGATGCGCCCGCCCACTGGATCACCGGCCGGGATATTCCCTGCGGCACCGTGGATGCCATCGACCCGGCCCGCTTCCTTGCCCCTGCAGTCGTCATGGATTTCAGCGCGGAGGCTGCGGCAAACGCAGATTTCATCCTGACCGCCGACCATATCCGTGACTGGGAAGCGAAAAACGGGCAGATCCCGCCAAAGCATTGGGTATTTTTCCGCACCGACTGGAGCAAGCGCGCGGGCACACCGTCCTATCTCAACCTGCATGAGGACGGGACTCATTCCCCCGGCCCCGATGCCAGCGCTATGGAATTTCTGGTTCATGAGCGCGACGCCGTGGGTTTCGGCGTGGAAACAGTCGGCACCGATGCCGGGCAGGCATCCCATTTCGATCCGCCTCTGCCCGCTCATGCGATCATGCACGGCAATGGCCGCTTCGGCCTGCAGTGCATGTGCAATCTCGATCAGCTTCCCGCATTCGGCGCGATGATCGTCGCGACACCGCTCAAGATCGAGGCCGGTTCCGGCAGCCCTCTGCGGGTTATCGCACTGGTTGAATGAGCGAAGAGGCGCTTCCCGCGCCCCGCCTCGGACGGGCCTATCCAAGGATTGAAACATGCCTTTTTCTACACAATGGAAAATCCGCTTCGCCGATGTCGATCCGGCAAGCATTGTCTTTTACCCACGCTATTTCGAAATGCTGAACGGCACGGTCGAAGACTGGTTCGAAACGATGGGATATGATTTCGCGACCATGCATCGCACCCTGCATCGCGGCGTGCCCACGGTCCGGATCGAGAGCCAGTTTCTGGAACCGAGCGAACTGGGCGACATCGTGGAGATCAGCATAACCCCGACCCATATCGGCAACAGCAGCTGCACGATCGATTTCCTGATGAGTTGCAACGGATCGGTCCGGCTGAAGGCGACCTCCACCCTCGTCTATATGGATCTTGATGCGCGCAAATCCTGCCCCTGGCCCGACGACCTGCGACAGAAACTTCTGGAAACGCAAGGAGCCCCCATCACTGCGGGCTGACGCCTTTTCAGAAGGTCACTATCCTGACCACCAAGGCCTCCCGGTTCAGACAATCCGGCTCAGGCAGGGGCGTGGCGAGAGTCGGTTCAGACCCCCTTGCCGGCCCTGCTCTGCCACCGTGCGCCGCGCACCGGAGCGGTGGCCCCGGAAAGAGATTACAATAAAAAAGGGGGCTTTTCGGCCCCCTTTTCTGTTTTTGGTGATGTTGGTCGGGATCAGGCGGCGACGACCGGATGGCGCAGCGTGCCGATGCCCTCGACGGTGGCGACGATGACATCGCCCGGCCACACCCATTCCTGGGGGTCCATGCCCGCACCGACACCCGCCGGCGTTCCGGTGGCGATGATGTCGCCCGGCTCCAGCGTGATGCCCTTGCTGATGTCGGCGATCAGTTCATCGACCTTGAACAG
>SBGG01000027.1 GCA_006226685.1 Sphingomonadales bacterium | reverse complement strand
TCGACATTCAGAAGATGACGAGCCGAAAATGGTGATTTTGCGTGATCCGGAGCGGAGCGTACTCAAGGTACGTGAGCACCGGAAGCGCGCGAAAGTGCCATTTGCAGGCCGCCAGAGCTGGGGCCGAAGGCGACCGGAGGGCAATGTCGATCCGCCCTAGTCGATTACAGCTATCCAGAAAGGCTGCCGGGCGCCCCTGGAATGTGCCGAAAGCATATTCGGGGCCGTCCACCCCTTACGGTCGGCAAGGAATGCCAGGAACGCTGGCGAGCCCAAAATATCCCCGCGCACTCTACCCACCGGATTACCCCGAGGCTCTGGCTTTTGTACAAAAGGAGCCTCGATCATATGCCGGTGGGCATATTTTGCGCCAGAGCGTGACAAACGGCTCGGAGATCGACCGAAACAGCCCTCTTCAAGGCAGGTCGAAGTCGGTGACGAAAGATTCCTTCTCTCTCCCCCTTCGCTTCCTTCACCTGTTTGCACGCCCGGCATGACAGGCCGCAATATAGCCATAGGTCGCAGCAGCTGCGATCGTAGCTCCTGCGCCGGGATAACTTTTTCCGAAGGGAGAAGCACTCCCGTTTCCGGCGGCATAAAGGCCGGTTATCGGCCGATCCGCTGCGTTCAGCACCCTGCCATGCAGGTCGGTCTTTACGCCCCCATTGCACCCCAGATCCCCGGGACGAATGACCGCGGCCCAGAAGGGCGCATTACGGATTTCTCCCAGACTTGGATTGGGGTGATGACGCGGATCCGCCCAATAGCGGTCATATTCCGTATCCCCTCGCCCGAAATCGGCATCATGCCCACTGCGGGCAAAGCCGTTAAACCTGTCCAGCGTCGCGGTAAGTATCGCCGGATCGAGCCCGCATCGCTCCGCCAGTCCGGCAATAGTGGGGGCCTGCACCAGATAGCCCTGTGCCAGCATCTGCTCTCTGATCGACTGCTGCGATAATTCCGTGAAGATATAGCGGTTCAGATATTTGCCATCCATGATGAGCCAGTGCCGCTTGTCCGCGGCACCATGCTCGTACATAGTCTTGCCCGTGACCATATAGCAGCGGGCCTCATCCATATAACGCCGCCCTGTTTCATCGACGATCAGGCTGCCTGGCAACGCCCGCAAACCGAGCGCTAATCCGTTCTGGTCCGGCCCGACCTGAATGGAAGGCATCCACCAGCAATCATCCGTCAGGTCGGTTGCCGCGCCAATGGCACGGGCCGCGATAAAGGCATCGCCTTCATCTTCAGGGATGGCATTGGTCCAGAAACTGTCCCGCCCCTGCAACTCCTTGCGCAAGGCGGCATTTCTGGCGAAGCCGCCGGCAGCCAGCAACACCCCTGCCGGGGCATGAAGCCTCTCCCTCTGTCCTCCGCTTTCGACCACCACTCCCTTCACCGCCCCGTCTTCCACGATCAGATCGACAAGGCGGGTCGAAAGCCGCAATGGGATTGCCCTTTTCATCGCGATTTCCATGAGCGACGCGGTCAGCGCCCGCCCGTTACCCAGCGGTTTTTGCTTCAGCCATGTACGAATTTTATGGCCAACCACCGTGCGCGCGGCCTCCGCGAACAATCCCAGGCTGGTTTTCGCCCGTGTCAAAGTACCGAATTGGCCGCTGACGATGGCCGGCACATCCAGTTCGGCAAGCCGCATATCCGCAAAGCGCTTTCCGATCTTCCGGCCGTCATAAGGCGCGGATTCTATAGTACGCCCCCTCCCCCAGCCGGGCTGGTCGGGATAATAATCGGGATGATCGTCATTCCGTATCCAGTGCACGCCTTCTTCCGCGAGCATCCGGGCCATGAGCGGCGCTTCCTGCAAAAACATATCGGCCCGCGCGATCGCACGGTCGTCGGCTTCTTCTCCGACCAGCGCATGAAGATAGGCCCTGGCCTCTTCGGCTGTGTCAGGATCCCCATCCGCGACCATCAGATCATTTTGCGGCACCCACAGTACCCCGCCGGATGTGGCCGTTGTACCGCCCCATATATCGGCCTTTTCGATAATCAACGGGCGCAATCCACACCTGCTGGCGGCAATGGCCCCGACCAGCCCGGCCGCGCCGCTGCCTACGACGATAAAATCGAATATATCCTCCGCCATGTCATTATCTTTCCGTTCGGATCTTCATCGATATATCGTAACGGTCCCAATGACATGGCTGAAACTCCAGCTTATGATAGGGTGTTTCACATGGCCGTTTTCCGGCCTGCCTTCTCTTCGGGTTCAGAGCATATAAGCCGACTTGCGGATCACTCGATGGACGGACGGATCATCGGCGGAATCATGATCATCCCCTTCCCTAGGTTGGGGACTCATTACTGGCACCGTTGAAGCGTCCAAATGGCGAACCTATCGGGCCAAATTGCCCGCAGGAAAGGTTGGTTGCCTCCCCTGTAATCCCATGGGAAATCAACGATGCCGGGTGCTATCGGGCAATTATTTGAGAAGTTCTATCATCGACGAAAAATCCTTTCCGCCTTCCCCTTTATTGGCCAGCATCTGATATAAGGCCTCAGCCGCCTGCCCCATGGGCACGGCCGCATTCGCCTGCTGCGCGGCTTCCGTCGCCAGCTTCAGGTCTTTCAGCATCAGGGCAACCGCGAAACCGCCCTGATATCCGTTATCGGCCGGGCTTTGCGGGCCAACGCCCGGCAACGGGCAATAGCTTGTCATCGACCAGCACTGTCCGGATGAAACGCTGGATATGTCATAAAAGGTCTGCGGATCGAGGCCCAGTTTCTGCGCCATCGCAAAGGTTTCGCAGGTGGCGACCATCGACGCGCCCAACAGCATATTATTGCATATTTTGGCGGCCTGTCCGTTCCCGGCATCACCGGCATGGATAACCGCCTTGCCCATAGCCGACAGGATCGGCTGCGCCTTTGCAAAGGCCGCATCGGTGCCGCCGACCATGAAAGTCAGCGTGCCGCCATTGGCGGCGGCGATCCCGCCCGAAACAGGAGCATCGACCATTTCAAAGCCCCGCTCCACCGCCGCGGCAATCACTTTCCGGGCGGTCGCCACGTCGATGGTCGAACAGTCGAGAAACAGGGTGCCGGGGGCGGCCGCACCAAACACCGCATCGCTATAGACGGCATCGACATGCTTCCCGGCGGGCAGCATGGTCACCACAGCATCCGCGCCGGACACGGCATCGGCGACGCTGGCGGCGCGCTGCGCACCCGCTTCCACCGCCTTGGCGAGCGCCACATCCGACAAATCGAACGCCCGCACGACATAGCCGTTTTTCACCAGATTAGCGGCCATGCCGCCGCCCATATTCCCAAGACCGATAAAAGCGATGCACGTCATCTTTGCTATCCTCTTCCCACTGGCTCCCCTGCATGAAAGCCGGGTTTGTTATCAGACGAAGTCCGGTTCAGCGCCCCTGCCATCGGGCCGGACGCTTTTCGACAAACGCCGCCATGCCCTCTTTCCTGTCTTCGGTCGCCGTCAATATCTGGAACAGGCGCCGCTCGCTCAGCAGACTCTGGCTCAACGGCGTCTCAAAGGCGAGATTGACCATTTCCTTGTTTATCATCGCCGCCATCGGGGCCATGGAGGCAATGGTTGCCGCCGTTTTGAGCGCATCATCCAGCAAATCCACCGCCGGAACGACCCGCGCGACAAGGCTGGCCTTTTCTGCCTCGATCGCATCCATCATGCGCCCGGTCAGACACATTTCCATTGCCTTGGCCTTGCCCACCGCGCGGGTGAGGCGCTGTGACCCGCCCATGCCGGGGGCGACCCCCAGTTTGATTTCCGGCTGGCCGAATCTGGCGGTGTCGGCGGCGATAATGAAATCGGCCATCATCGCCAGTTCACACCCACCGCCCAGGGCAAAACCCGCGACGGCGGCGATCCACGGCTTGCGGGTTGCCGTCACCTTGCTGGTCCATTCGGAAAAGAAATCTTCCAGAAAAAAGTCCGCAGCGGGCTTGTCCGCCATTTCCTTGATGTCCGCCCCGGCGGCAAATGCCTTTTCGCTGCCCGTCAGCACGGCGCACCGCTGGGCCGGGTCGGCATCATAAGCGGCGAAAGCGTCGATCAGATCGGCCAGCACCTGCGTATTAAGAGCATTGAGCGCCTGCGGACGATTGATGGTTATCAGCGTCACCGCATCGCGCTTTTCCACCAATATGGTTTCATAAGACATGGTTTCAGGCCTCCAGTTCGGGAAGCGGCGACCATTCGCGCTCTGGCGAGAGGGGCACGAAGAGTGAGGCAACCAGTTCGTCGCTCACCTCTTCGGGCGTGGCCGGGTTCCACTTGGGTTGATTATCCTTATCGAAAATGACCGCACGCACACCCTCCACAAAATCCGGACGACGGATCACATGGCAGGCGATGCGATATTCATTGCGCATATTGTCGGCAAAATCGGTAAAGCCCGCCCCCATCACCAGTTGTTTCAAGGCAACCTTGATCGTCTGCGGCGATTTGGTGGCGAGCACCGTCAATTGCTTCTCCGCCCATTCCGACCCGTCGGCACGCAGGGCCGCCAATATGTCTTCATACCGATCCGCCGCGAACAGCCGGTCGATCAGCGCTTTCTGTTCGAGCAATTTCGAAGCTGGGGGCGTGTCTTCCGCCGCGTCGAGAAGGCTTCCCAACGCTGCCGGGTCGGCGATAATCGCCGCCTTGACGGCATCCAGCCGGGCGGAGGGAATATAATGGGTCGCAAGGCCCACCGCCTTTGCATCGGCCCCGTCGATCCGGCTGCCCGTCGTCGCAAGCCAGGCACCGACCCTGCCCGGCAGGCGGGGCAGAAACCATCCCCCACCGACGTCGGGGAACAGGCCGATACCCGTTTCCGGCATTGCGAACATCGTGCGCTCTGTCGCCACACGGTAACGCGCCGGGGCGGAAAGCCCCACTCCACCGCCCATGGTGATGCCATCCATGAACGCCACGACCGGCTTTTCGTAAACGAAAAGCAGATGGTTCATCCGATATTCGACAAAAAAGAAATGCTCTGCGGCCTTGCAATCTTCCTTCGCGCTTTTCGCCATCAGCGCGATGTCGCCACCCGCGCAAAAGCCGCGCGACAATTTCGGATCGCCATCATCGGCGGCCTTGTGATCGATCATCACCGCAACGACCGCGTCATCGCGACGCCATGCCAGCAACGCATCGCTGATCGACTGGCACATATCCGCCGTCAGCGCGTGAAGAGCCCGCGGACGGTTGAGGCGGATGCGCCCCACCCCGTTTTCAAGGAAAGTCAGGACCTCTCCGCTCATCATTCTCTCACCATTTCGCGACCTATAATCATTCGCATAACCTGATTGGTGCCTTCCAATATGGAATGCACGCGCAGATCGCGCCATATGCGCTCAACCGGATAGTCCATCAGATATCCATAGCCGCCATGCAGTTGCAGCGCGCGATCGGCGACCGCGCTGCCGGTATCCGTCGCGAAACGCTTGGCCATCGCGGCGAAACGGGTCTTGTCCGGCGTCCCCTCGGTCACCTTGACGGCGGCGGCGTAAAGCAGCATCCGGGCGGCCTGAAGCTCCGTTTCCATATCCGCGAGAGTAAACTGGGTGTTCTGGAAATCGGCGATGGCCTTGCCGAACTGACGACGATCTTTCGTATAGCGCACCGCTTCATCCAGACAGCGTTGCGCACCGCCCAGCGAACAGGCACCGATATTGAGCCTGCCGCCGTCCAGCCCCGCCATCGCGATGCGAAAGCCTTCCCCTTCCGCGCCGAGACGATTGCTCACCGGCACGCGCACGCCATCGAAATTGACCTGCGCCGTCGGTTGGGAATGCCAGCCCAGCTTGCGCTCCTGCGCGCCGAAGCTGACCCCTTCCATGTCCTTTTCGATAACCAGGCAGCTGATGCCCCTGGCCCCATCGTCGCTGGTGCGCACCATGGTGACGTAAAGGTCATTTTCTCCACCGCCGGAAATAAACTGCTTCGAACCGGTCACGATATAATGATCGCCATCGCGTACCGCCTTGGTCTTGAGGCTGGCCGCATCCGACCCGGCCCCCGCTTCCGTCAGGCAATAGCTCGCCAGCAAATCGGCGGAGAGTATCGGGGACAGATATTTTTCCTTCACCCCCTCATCGCCATATCGATCAACCATCCAGGCCGCCATATTATGAATGGAGATGAAGGCGGATGTGGAAGGGCAGCCATAGGCCATCGCTTCCATGATAAGAGCGGCCTCCAATCGCCCCAGCCCGATACCACCGGAAGCTTCCGACACATAGATGCCGCCGAACCCCAGCTCCGCCGCCGCCTTTACGGTTTCCCGCGGAAAAAGATGTTTTTCATCCCATTCTGCGGCATGAGGGGTGATCGCATCGGCGGTGAACCGGCGGGCCATATCCTGAATGGCCCGCTGATCATCGGTCAGGTCATATTGATTCATTCGGCTCTCTCTTTCCCCCTTCGGCGGGTATTGAGCATGGTAGCACCACCGGATGCCGTTGTCGGGGGCCGCCTGTTCCCGGACGGCAGACCGGCCGTCTTCGCCCCATCGGCCGCCGGGCCATCTCAAAGCCCCTATAACCGCCTGCGGCCTTAGTCCGAAAGGATTTGCGGTCGCCCTGCCAGGAAAGCCGGGCCTTTCCATCTGCGCCCTTCATACGGTTCGCATCCGGTCCGGCCCGGCCCTTCCTTACCCCATAGTGGGTATGACGAATGCGCTGTCCCCGGTCGAACCGCCATCCGGCCATCTCTGGGTGATGGTTTTCACCTTGGTCCAGAATTTCACCCCTTCCATACCGTGCTGATTGGTATCGCCAAAGGCAGAACGCTTCCATCCGCCGAAGCTGTGATAAGCAACGGGAACCGGGATAGGCACATTGATACCGACCATACCGACATCGACACGGGCCGCGAATTCACGGGCTGCGTGACCGTTACGGGTAAAAAGCGCAACGCCATTGCCATATTGATGCCTGCTGGGCAGCGCGATCGCCTCCTCGAAACTGTCGGCACGCACCATTTGCAGGACAGGGCCGAAAATCTCTTCCTTATAAGCCTGCATGTCGGGCGTCACATGATCGAACAGGGTCGGGCCGACGAAGAAGCCCTTTTCATGCCCCTGCAATGTGAAACCGCGCCCATCGATCACCAGCTCCGCACCTTCTTCCACGCCGATCTGAATCCAGTTTTCGATTTTCTGCTTATGCGCGGCGTTCACGACCGGGCCATAATGCGCTTCCGGATCGGTGGAGACGCCCACGCGCAGTGCCTCAATCGCCGGGATCAGCTTTTCCCGCAAGGCGATGGCGGTCTTTTCGCCCACCGGCACCACCACCGGCAACGCCATACAACGCTCTCCCGCAGAGCCGAAAGCCGCACCGGAGAGGTCGTTCACGACCTGATCGAGATCGGCGTCGGGCATGACGATGCCGTGGTTTTTCGCGCCGCCCATGGCCTGAACCCGCTTACCGGCGGCAACGCCACGATTATAGACATAATGGGCGATGTCGGACGACCCGACGAAGCTGACCCCCTTGATATCCGGGTGATCGAGGATCGCGTCGACCATTTCCTTGTCGCCCTGCACGACCTGGAAAACCCCTTCGGGCAGTCCGGCTTCAAGGAACAGCTCGGCCAGACGAACCGGCACGGAC
>SBGG01000058.1 GCA_006226685.1 Sphingomonadales bacterium | reverse complement strand
CGTGTTCGATGCGGGCACGGCCGCCGACCCCGCCAATGCGCAAGGCACCGAGGCAATGATGCTGGCGATGCTGAAAGAAGGCACCAAAACGCGTAACAGCATCCAGATCGCAGAGGAGCAGGAACGGCTCGGCGCCTCGATCGGTATCGGCGCCTCGCTCGACCGGACATCGGTTTCGCTTTATGCGCTGACGCCCAATATCGGACCGTCGCTCGACCTGCTGGCCGACATCATCCTCAACCCGGCTTTCGATCCGCAGGAACTGGAACGCGTGCGCGCCGCCCAGCTTGCCCGCATCGCGCAGGAAATGACCGACCCGCGCGGGCTGGCCCGGCGCACCTTCTTCCCGCTGCTCTATGGCGCCGATCACCCCTATGGCATAGGCAGCGGCGGATCAGGCGACCCGGACGTCGTCAAGGCGCTGACGAGCAATGACCTCGCTTCCTTCCATCGCCGCTGGATACGGTCCGACACGGCGGAGATTTTCGCGGTCGGCGACATCAGCCTCGATGAACTGAAAGCCCAGCTCGAAAAGCGGTTCGTCGCCTGGCCGATGACCCGTGACATGCCCGGCCATAAGAATTTCACCGCCGCGCCGCCCGCGCCGCAACCGCGTATCGTGCTGGTCGACCGGCCCCAGTCGCCGCAGTCGATGATCTATGCGGGGCAGATTCTGCCCGGGAAAGGTGGCGACGATCTGGTGGACCTGCTCTCCGCCAACGACATATTGGGCGGCAGCTTCCTCAGCCGGATCAACATGGACCTGCGCGAAACCAAGGGCTGGTCCTACGGCGTGCGTTCGACCATCGACCGCAATGCGGAGAGTGTCGCTTATGTAATGGTCGCGCCGGTTCAGGCCGACAAGACCGGAGAAAGCATCAAGGCCCTGCGCGAACAGATGGCTGCCTTCCTCACCGACAAGGGCGTGACGGCGGAGGAACTGCAGCGTACGGTCAACGGCAATATCCGCGAACTGCCGGGCAGCTTCGAAACCTCAGCCGACGTGCTGGGCGAGATGCAGAAGGATGCGCTGTTCGGCCGTCCGTTCGATTATGTCGAGGGCCTGTCCAACCGCTATCGCGATCAGACGGCCTCGAAACTGGATGGAGCCGCACGCGCCATGATCGACCCGGCCAGGCTGGTCTGGGTTGTGGTGGGCGACAAGAATGTCGTCCTGCCGCAGCTTCAGGGGCTGGGCCTGCCGGTGGAGATTGCCGGAACCCCCTCCGCGAAGACCTCCGGCAAAACGAAAAACTGACAAAGGAAAGGGCAAAGGCCATGGCATCTGTCGACGGCGCCTATGACTGCATTACGAAAACACCGATGGGTGATCAGAAGAGCGTTTTCACCATCGTCAGCAACAACGGATCCTTCCACGGCACCAATGCCGGACCGCTCGGCTCGCTCGACGTCAAGGATGGCAAGGTTGATGGCAACAGCCTGAGCTGGACAATGGAAATGGTCATCCCGATGCCCATGACGCTGAACTGCGAAGCGGTGATCGAAGGGGACACACTGACCGGAACCATCGAAACCAGCGGCTTCGGCGCAATGGCGATGACGGGAATCCGTCGCACCTGAATGATTGGAAAAATGAAATAATATCGGACCGTTAGTCATCTCTTTTGTGAGGAAACATGGCATGAACGCACAAGCTTTGGTCAGATATAATGGGGTGGCGCGCACCCTTCATTGGGTCATCGCCATCGGTATCATCATTGATATCACGCTCGGCCTGGGGCATGATGCCATGAAGGATATGTTCCCGGTCATGCCCACTCACAAGGCGATCGGCATCACCATATTGGCGCTCAGCCTGTTCCGGCTGCTCTGGCGCGTCATCCATTCGGCGCCCCCTTTGCCCGCGACCATGGCGGGCTGGCAGATCGGGCTCGCTCACGGGTTGCACTGGCTGTTCTACTTCATGATGATCGCGGTGCCGATGAGCGGCTGGATCATGAGTTCGGCGGGTCAATATCCGCTCGAATGGTTCGGTCTTTTCGATATCCCAAAATGGCCGGTGACAAAGGACAGCCCGCTGGCCGAAGCCGCGCATGAAGCGCATGAGCTGATGGGCAAGCTTTTCATTCCGCTGATCATATTGCACGTCGGCGCCGCGCTCTATCATCACCTCCTGTTGAAAGACGATGTCGCGCGGCGGATGCTTTGATCTCTCTGCCATCGCCCCGGTCCTTTCCGGCCTTTCGGTCGGAAAGGACCGGAGTGTCTTGTAAATATTCGTAAAATTCTCCTACCGTACCATGACTCGGGCGGGCAGGCCGCATACATCCCCGCTCAGCTCGACAAACACCCGTTCGGAAGGGATAAGGCATGCGGATTGCCATTGCAGATGATGAGGATACAATCCGGGATTTACTGGATTCCCTCCTGACCGATGCCGGTCATCGCTGCACCCTTTTCCGTGACGGCCGGGAATTGATGAGCGCGCTTCAGCGCGACACGTTCGACCTTGTGATTGTCGACTGGATGATGCCTGAGATGAACGGTATCGATCTGGTGCGCCGGGCACGGGAAACGCTTTCCCCCTGCCCGCCCATCATCATGCTGACAAGCCGTTCGGACAATCAGGATGTGGCCGATGCGCTGAACGCCGGAGCTGATGATTATATCATCAAGCCTGCGGCAAAAGCGGTCATTCTGGCTCGGGTCGAAGCGGTCATGCGCCGCACCTCCAACGTTCCCGACACACCGGTGCGGCTGGAGACATTCGGCCCTTATCAATTCGACCGGATGACCAGTTCGGTCAAGCTGGGCGACGAGGAAATCGCTCTCACTTCGCGGGAATTTTCACTGGCGCTGCTGTTTTTCCGTAGTCCGAACCGGGCCTTTTCCCGTGCTTACATATTGGAAACATTATGGCACAGCGTGCCTGATCTTCCGACCCGAACGCTCGACATGCATATATCGCGCATCCGATCGAAACTTCGCCTTGGGCCGGAGAACGGCTATAGGTTGCAGACGATTTTCGGCCATGGATACAGGCTGGAGCTGTTCAACTCAGAGGGGCAATCATGAAACCAGCGAAGATCGGTTCGGGCCATTATTGCTCTGCTGCCGCCCTCGCCATCTTCCTGATCGCGTCTCCCTTCGCCATGCGGACGACGCAAGCCCGCGAAACAACTGCGTCGCCAATCCGCAATGAGCAGGGCAAAGACAACATCCGCTATGTGGTGCGCAAGGGCGATACGCTCTATCAGCTCGCCGCCGACTATATGGTGGAGCGCGACGAATGGCGCACCGTTGGCAGAATCAACCGGATAGCAAATCCCCGCGCGATACCGGTCGGCACCTCCCTCACCATCCCGGTCGGTCTGTTGAAGAGCGAGCCGCTCAGCGCCCATATCATTGGTTTCAAAGGCGATGTCCGCATCGAGCAGGGCAGCCGCACGACCGCAATGGCTGCGGGTCAGGCCGTGCAGACCGGCATGGTGATCGAAACCGGCACGAACGGTTTCGCCACGCTGGAATTGTCCAATGGGTCGCGGCTCGCCTTTCCCTCTCGTACCAGGCTGCGCGTGACCGCGATGCGCCGGTTCCTGCTCACAGATTCGGTGGATTTCGATTTCCTGCTCGAAAAAGGGCGGTTGGAAACCAGCGCCACACCTCTGGGCAATAAGGGCGGACGTTACCGCATCCGTACGCCGATCGCCGTATCGGCGGTGCGCGGTACTACCTTCCGCGTCAGCTATGAAGACGGAGCGCACCCCTCGCTGACCGAGGTGGTCGAGGGCCATGTCGCCGTCTTTCCTTCGGGTGTAGGAACAGAGGAAATGGTCAGCGCCGGTTTCGGCGTAAGCGTCACTGCCGCCGGCGCCATGGCCAGGGAGGCCTTGCTGCCGGCGCCCGAGCTGCAGCGTCCCGGCCGGGTTCAGGTCGATCCGCAAGTCACCCTGTCGCTCGCCCCGATATCCGGTGCCCAACGCTATCATGCCCAGATTGCGCGCGATGCGGGCTTCGTCGAACTGGAACAGGAAAGCTATTCCAACAGCCCCGATATCCGCTTTGCGAATATCGGCGACGGGCAATGGTTTGTCCGTCTGACCGGCATTGCCACAAGCGGGCTGGAGGGGCTCCCCCGAACCTATGCGATGCGACGGGTGCTGACAGGCATCAACGCCTCGGCCGAACATCAGACCGATGGCGGCTATCTCTTCCGCTGGGTCGATGAGGGCCAAGGCCAGCGCATCTACCATTTCCGGCTACGCGCCGACAGGCCGGATTCGGTGCCGATGATCGACGAACCGGGCCTGACCGGCCATAGCCTCACCCTTTCCGACCTGCCGCCCGGCACCTATCGCTGGCATGTCGGCGTGCGGCAATATCGGGATGGCGAAGACAGCATCAACTGGTCGCCGGAACAGGAACTGATCGTCGCTGCGGAAGAAAGCATCCGGGCTCCGGCCCCGACGGGCGGGGCATCCCGCAAGCCGGACTGACCGCGTGTGGCGCTGGCGCCTGTTCGTCGAATGGCTGCTGATCGGTCTCGGCGCCAGCATTGTGGTCGCGCTATGCCTGCGGGTATCCGTGGTCGAGCGGGCCGACCGGCTGCTCTATGACCTGATCGCGCCGCTTCACGCCGCACCGCCCGACGACCATATCATCATCGCCGCGATCGACAATGATACGCTGGCGACGGTCGGGCGCTGGCCATGGCCGCGTCAGGCCCATGCCGACATCATCGCAAACATCGGCGCAGCCCACCCCGCAGCGATCATCTACGATATATTGTTCATCGAACCGACCGCAGACGATCCGGCAGTCGCCAGAGCCATGGCGGGCACCACGCCCGTCTACCTCCCGATGCTGTTCGATATACCCGGCCCCGATGGTGCCCCATGGCAGATACACCGCCCGGTCGAACCGATAGCCGGAGCGGCCGCCGGGATCGGCACCGCCAACCTGATGCTGGATAATGACGGACGGGCGCGCAGCGTCAGCATCGCCACGCCGGATGAGGGCACCGTCCTGCCCCATCTTACCGAACTCGTCTACAGGCGGCTGACGGGCCATGAGTCCCCGGCCTTTGCCCGGACAAGGGATAACGGCGCGGCGCTGTTCATCCCCTTTCACGCACCGGGCAGTTTCCGCACCATCCCCCTGCTGAACATCATGCGCGGGGAACTGCCCGCCTCCTTCCTGCGCGGCCGGATCATCATCGTCGGTGCGACCAGCGACGGCCTGGGCGATCTTCATCCGGTTTCGACGGCCCGGGCCGGGCGCATGTCCGGCGCGGAGGTTCAGGCCAACCTGCTGTCCAGCCTGCTGGCGGACCGCTTCATCACGCCCCTGCCCTCCGGCTGGGTAATGCTGTTATCATTCCTGCCTTTCTGGGCGCTGCTCATCGCCTTCTGGCGGCTGACCCCGACCCAGGGTCTGATCCTGTCGGCCGTCGTGACGCTGGCGACGCTGGCGGGATCTCTCTCGATGCTCGCGCTGGGCGGAATCTGGTTCCCGCCAGTCGCTGCTCTGCTCGGTATCGCGATCGTCTATCCGCTCTGGGGCTGGCGGAGGCTGGCAGCCGTCACCCAGTTCATGCGCGGCGAGGTCGATACGTTACTGGCCCAGACCGGTATGGGCTCACCGGCGACAGAACAGGCGTGGAGCGACGACCGGGTCGCGAGCGATGCCGGTCGCCTGCATCAGGTGATCGCCCTCATGCGCCGCAGCGCGCGGGAACGGGAGGAAATGCTACAATTTCTCTCTCACGACATGCGTTCTCCACAGGCGGCGATCATTGCCCTGCTCGATTCGAAAGCCGGCGCGCCGGAGGATCGGGAAATGCACAAGCGTATCCACCGCTATGCCGAGCGCACGCTCCGGCTTGCGGATGATTTCGTCCAGCTGGCCCGGCTGCAATCCCGCAAGGCCCCTCATGAGCCGGTTGAAACCGGCGATGCCATGGCGCAGGCGATCGACATGGTGTGGCCGCAGGCGCAGGCGAAACATGTCCGCATAGAACGCAAAGAGGATCAGCCCACGAACGGGAACGGACCGGACGACTGGCCCGGCCTGTGGATCCTGGGCGATGCCGAGGCGCTTGTACGCGCCTGCACCAATTTACTGATCAATGCCGTGAAGGCCTCCCCGGAAGGCGGCACGATAGAGTGCGGCGCCATGCGGGACGAAGAGGACGTCATTATCTGGGTTGCCGACGAGGGGCCCGGCCTGCCGCCCGAGCGCGAAGAAGACCCCTTCGGCCGCTTCGGGTATAGCAGCCAGCCGGACGGAGAGCGCGGATCAGGGTTGGGGCTTGCCTATGTGGAAGCGGTTGCCCGGCGCCATGGCGGCAAGGCCGATTACCGGGCCGGGCCGAAAGGCGGCGCCTGTTTCTCGCTTCGTCTGCCGCTTGCCCCAGGCGAGGACATTAATCCCGGGCAAAACTGAACGTCTGGCGCGACCTGCCCGGAGCCGTCACATCCTCGACCGCCCGATCCGCAAGGCGAGGCAGCACCTGCCGCATCTGCGCATGACAATGCGCTTCCTGCGCCTCGCCGATATACAGCACCTCGCCGGTTGCGCTGTCGGTCATGCTGATGCGCAGGCGCATCGTCCGGTCCCTGCAATTCTGGAACAGGCGCTGCCTCTTGCCCCGCGACACGGCTTTGCCCGCTTCCCCCTCGACCGCGATCGCGGCGGGACGTTCGGCCAGCCCTGCCATGACCATGACCGGGGCGCTATCGACGAAACGAAACCCCTTTTTATGCAGCGCCGACGCCACGATGTCCTTCATCTCTCCGGTCATCGGCGTGTCGGCCCTTCCCTCCGGTTCCGGCGCCCACATCAGGGGCGTGACACCGGCGACCCCAACGCCTTCGGACCGGATATGGGTTTCGACAGGACCGGCACATCCGCCAAGACCTGCGGCGAGTGCCGACGCAAGCAGAAGGATATAATGGTTGCCATACATGGCTCCGCCTCTAACCCGAAAGGCGTTTCTCCGCCAGCCAATAGCCATAAAATCACCGTTCGGGCGCGATGACACGAAAGCGAAAACGGCTCAAACATAAGCAATATTTCATATAATATCATTTATGTTTCACATTCGGGCCGAATTACATGCTTATCGACCATGTCGAAACGGGGGAATATCGCCATGCGAATCGCCAGATGTTTCAGCTATCCATTGTCCGCGCTGACGATGGCAATGCTGCTCTCCGCCTGCGGTGGCGGCGGGGTCAGTTCAACCCCTGCGCCGACGCCAACCCCTACACCGGCCCCCACGCCGACACCTACGCCGACGCCCGTCAATTACGACACCTATGAATATCAGGATTCGACCGCCGCCTATTTCGACAAGGCGATCACCGCTTATGAGGCAGGCGCGACCGGTGCGGGCATTACAGTCGGCATCATCGATACCGGCATCGACGTGAACAGCGCCGAATTTTCCGGCCGGATCAGCAGCGATTCGGCGGCCTATGGCGGCAATGTCAGCTTTGCCGACGAAGATGGCCACGGCACCGCCGTCGCGGGCATATTGGCGGCGGACCGCAACAATGATGAAATCATGGGCGTCGCCTTCGATGCGACGATCATGGCATTGCGCACCGATCAAGCCGGCACATGCGGCAGCAGCGACGATTGCAGCTTTTACGAAAGCGATATCGCCGCCGCGCTCAACCATGCGACCGACAAAGGGGCGCAAATCGTCAACATCTCTCTGGGGGGTGGTGGCGGGATCTCGACAACCCTGCGGCAGGCGGTCGACCGGGCGACCCGTGCCGGTGTCATCA
>SBGG01000007.1 GCA_006226685.1 Sphingomonadales bacterium | reverse complement strand
CCTGAAGCTTTTTCTGGTAGTCATAAGAACAATATTGGCTGCCGCGATCCGAATGGAAAAGGCAGCCCTCGGGAGGCTGGCGCAGGCGCACCGCCTCATGCTTGAACTCTTCTGTATGCTTGATCATCTCGTCGGTCTCCTGTTGCGAGCTCTAATCGCTCAGGGAACCGGCGTAAATCCGGTACAAGTCCAATCGTCGCTCAGCCCGATAAGGCCTCGGTCGAACATCCAATGGACTGTTCCAGAAAGGGCGATCCCATTGGTGACGATATCCGGTCCTCCGCGATCTACCGGGCGGATATGGGCAGCCTCAACCTCTGCCCGACCTCCGCCATTGATGAGTTTCAGCCCGGTCACAGCGCATCTCGCATCATATGCGGTGACGACACGGCGACGAAACAGGCGATCACGGACGAGCCGCGAGCCAAGATTGGCAACGCGGTTCCTTTCGATCTCGAACTGAAACGGAGAGCGTTCCTCGCGCAGCATATTATCTGAGACAGCGTCGCTTCGCGGCAGGAAGGAGTCATCCTCCGCAAGGCCGAGGTCGATGATGCGGTTGAAATCCTCAATCGATAGCGGCCGGACCGCCGATTGGGCACGACCTGAAATCTTGCCCTGATCGTTGAGGACGCCTCGCTCGACCAGCCCCACCGGTCCGTTGAACGGAACTGGATTGGGGAAGTCCAGGTAAGTGCCAGGTTCAATCAGCGCGAGATACATGTCTTTGGCCGTCGGATCGGGCACGACGTTCGCAATTTTGGCCACGGCAAAATAGCCGCGTGTGTCGCGGATCTTGCTCGGTTCATAATAGATGATCCAGTCGCCAATACAGGCGCTGACACGGCCAAGATACTGGCGTGGGAATTGATATTTCTCCGCCGGGCTATCGTCGTAGATCGAGTCCGTCCGATGAACGAATATCCCCTTTGCCATCTTCAGTTGCTCTCGTCGGTGGAATAGGCCGTTGCCCCGGTAGCCGGTGTGTCATCGGCGGACGCATCCGGGCTATCCGGTACTCCTTCCTGTCCGGCATGGGCTTTGACTTCGGTTGCCCGTTCGGCGATCTCCTTGGCGAAAATATCAAGCATCGCTGAACCGGCGGGCATGGCCGCTACCTCTTCGAGCGCAGCAGGTAGCTCACGCAGCAACCGCGTGGTCACTTGCTCGACACGCTGGATCGTGCCGCGCGCGGCGAGGCCGGTTGCTTCGGCCATGCGGCGCCAGTGGCGGCCGTAGATGTGGCGGCCACGTCGTTGGCCGCCGATGGCTTGAGCGTGGTTTGGGGTAATGTTGGCCCAGGTGAGACCTGACATCAGATCGTAGAGGGGAGCCAGTTGCGGTGCGCCGGGGCTGAGCAGGATCGAGTAGTTCTTGGCGTGAGAGTCGACGTTGCCAATGGCGATGCTGAAGATCACGGCATCGAGCAGCCGGGTAATGTCCCGTGCGGTCATGTGTTGGCGGACGAGTGCGAACATGTCGGCGATCGAGGGACCGCGCGTGCCGGTGCCGTTGAATTCATATTTGGCGGCAGGTGAGCGGCCAAGTGCCTGACAGAAATCTTCCTGATGCAGACGATGAACGGTGTTGCCGGTCTCTGCCCGGTCATAGCGGTCTACGAGCAGATAGCTCCGCTTCCCCGCGACGCCGGTCGTGACCGATGCGACATCGAGGCCGATCCGGCGGGCCAATATCATGCACAAAGCTTCGTTCTGGACGCTGCCGGGCAGGCGTGGATTGTCGGGCTTGAGGATATGGGTCGAGGGCGCACCGTTGACGGGCACGGCGACCTGTCCATCGATCAGGGCGACGGGCAGTTTGTCCTGCGCGCCGGCAAGGCTCATTGAGACGCCCTCTTCGCCGACCAGAAAAGGCCGGGCGGGAAGGTCGTTGATGATCCGCTCCAGCGCGTCGATGTCCGGTACTGGCCGATAGCCGGGCTCTCCGCGCGGGGCCTGTGGGGCAATGCTGAGCGCGCCGGCGAGGTCATTGCCGGTCTGCGCGATCAGGCCAAGAGCGTCTTCCGGCGCGGCGCCGAGCGCGCGCGTCATGGCGCGCAGAGGCTCCCCTTCCGGCAGGAGATTCATCAACCAGGGAAGGACTTGCTCGCTGTCATATGGGTCGGGCCGGATCGGCATCGTGAGCGAGACCGGAAACCTGTCGGGCGATGTCAGCCAGGCGGCGTCATAGGCGAGGCGGGTTGCCTTGCCATCCGGGCTAATCGTTGCAACCAGACGGTCTTCGTAATGAACCGGGAGTTCCACGATTACGCCTGGGGGTTGCCGGTGGCGGCAAGGCGCAGACCAACGGCCTTTGCGGCGGCAAGCGCCTTGCCGAGCTGGGCGGTAGGCTTTCCTGCTTCCAGGTCGACAATGAAGCGTTCGCCGCTATTGATGGCGAGCGCCAGCTCCCGCTGCGTGAGGCCAAGGGCCTTGCGGGCAGAGGCGACAGCGGCGCCGAACTGGGTTGCGTTCTCGATCATGGTCTTCTTACCGATCGGTAAGAAAGCATATTTGAGCATAGCGATCAAGCTTGTTTCTTACCGAACGGGAAGAAACGGATTGATGGTGCGCCATAAGGGTTTAAATCTTACCGAACGGGAAGCTCAGGGCCAAGCCACTCCAATTAGTCTGGCAAGTCATCTGCCGGATAGTCGGCTCGATCCGCTTGCCCAAATTGTCCATTTCCATTATCAGGATTTCCACTCTCCGATGGATTGAATTGGACCGTTGTGAACGGTTGTGCACTGGGTTTTGGTCCGGTGGGATAAATTGTGGGCAAAATAGTTTTAGCTGCCGCAATCATGCTTTAAGTTCATGTTTTTACATGAGTTTTTTGGCAACCTCCCGCTCCGCCGCTTCCTACTTTTTTCACAATAAAATCAAGGCTTTGGACAGTCCCCGCTCCGGCGACCTACGACTAGGCTAACAACGAAATTCCGATGGCTTCGCGCCGCTTTACTTGGCGGTCGCGCCGCCGGATCGTGCGACGAAGCGAGCGCAATTTGCGACGAAATGAGCGACGGCCTTCAATAACCCCCCTTTGTTGTTGAACAGGGGCCGGTCGCATCAAGCCTTCATCCGATAACGTCCGATGGAGGCTAACGTGGTGAAGTTGTTGCGGTTGAAGTCAATGAGCGAGGCGACCGGCCTTTCGCGCGCCACTATCTATCCGCAATGGGTCACTTGGCGCTTCGAAGATCGCGGCGGGACGAAACTTGCCAAGGTTCCGTTTTCACCGCGCAACAGCCAAGCCGCCAGCGTTACCGACGCAACGACATGGGCATCCTTCGGCGAATCAATTGCCGCATTCGACAACGGCGGGTTCGATGGAATTGGCTTCGTCTTCAGCTTCACAAGTTCGACCGAACGCATTCATCGGCGGGACGCGGTGATAATCAGGGCCGTGTCGCCATGAAGCGCGCAACACCCCGCGCAGCTACCGCGCAACTGCGCGCATGACTATGGGCGGCGTCATGCTTCGCGGTCGCTTTGCCGAAATCCTGCCTTGGGACTTTGACGAACTGCCCACGACGGACTTTGCCGAACATGCGTTGCCGCTGTTCGTGCCGATGGACCAAGCGACCGGCGTAGCGTTGCCCGAAGCCGCCGACCTTATCCTTCCGGCATCCCACCATCGAAGATCGCCATACGTATAAGGCGGCTCCTTATCGATCCTCGCCAGACCAAACCACTTCGAACTACCCGGTTTTTGCGGGTCTCCAGCTCCCTACGCTTCGTGCCCCTTCTTCCCTGTTCCGAACGGGGCCGACCGGGGGGCATTGCTCTCCCGACCGGCCCCGTTTCCCGTGTAATCAGGGGCGGAGGAAATCCGCGACCAGACGGTTGAACCGGTCGGCATGCTCCCATTGCGCCCAATGGCCGCACTGGTTGAAGATATGCAACTGCGAATTGGGAATACCGGCCACCAGGCGCAGGCCGCCGTCCATCGGCACCACCCGGTCCTGACGGCCCCAAACGATCAGCGTTTCGGCGGTGATGGTGGGCAGGCGCGGGCCGAAATCGGGGAATTGGCGCGGGTTCAGCTCCAGCGACTTCAGGAAGTTTTCCAGATGATCCTTACGGTTCAGCATGTTGGCGAGCCGCGCCTGAAGCAGTTCCTCGGTGAGCACGCTCGCATCGAACACGAACACGTCGTTGAACCGCTTCAGATTTTCCAGCGTCGGGTCGCGATAGAGACCGTTGAGCAGCTTCAGCCCCTCGGTCGGCATCGGCGCGAACAGGCTCATGCCGCCGGTGCCGCCGCCCATCAGCACCAGCTTGCCGATCGCTTCGGGATAGGTCAGCGCGAAGGCGACCGCGCTGTGCCCGCCCATGGAATTGCCGAGGATATGGATGCGATCGATATTCAGCGCATCGATCACGCCCTTGAGGGTGCGGGCATTCAGATCGGAGCGGGAGCCGGAATTGACGATGCTGTCGCTCTTGCCCCAGCCGGGACAGTCGATCAGCAATACGCGATAGCCGGCCTCGACCATCGGTTCGATATTGCGGTTGAAATTGGCCCAGCCGCTCGCGCCCGGGCCGGAACCGTGCAGCATCACCACCGTTTCGGCCCCGTTGCCGAGGTCGTTATAATGAATGCGCAGGTCGGCATCGCCTTCCTTCACGGTAACGAAGCGGCTGGAGTCGGATTCGCTGATGGTCATAGTCTCTGTTCCTGCTGCGAAAGTTCAAAAAGGGGAGGGTCAGGCGCCCATGGGCGCGGCGGACAAACCGCCGAACCCGGCGATCCATTCGGGGATTTCGCGATAATAGCGATGGTCCGCCCGATAGGGGCCATAGCTGGACAAGGCGGCAAAGGCGGCCATCCAGCATTTGACCTCATGGGTCGAACGGCCCGCCAGCCGGGAAACGGTCGCGTTATCGACCTGATCCAGAGCGGCGAAATTCCGGCTGCTCAGCAAATCGAGAAAGCCATTATCCCATTCCGGGTTCAGCGGGCACAGGCTGTTCTGATCCTCGACGAAAGCGCGGGCCGCGTTGATCGTCCGGTTGGTGCGCGCCGCGCGATCTTCCGGTGACAAATTGCGCCCTGCCCCGCGCAGCCCGACACGCACGGGTTCCGGCGCGCTGGCATAGACCGGCACCGGCGGCTGGTGCGATAATCCGCCCGACCCCAGCAGCAGCACCCGCTTGCCGGTGCCCCGCGCCCAGCGGCCCACCGCCTCGCCCAGCATCCGGGCACGCCGGAAGGTGGGAAGCGGCGCCCCCACCGAATTGATGAAAATCGGGATGACCGGCTTGCTGTCCAGTCCGCCGAGCAAAAATTCGAGCGGCTGCGCGAACCCGTGATCAACCTGCATGTCATAGGATATGGCGAGGTCGACATCATCCTCGATCACCGTCCGGGCGCAATCCTCGGCCAAGTCGAACGGAACCGACAGGGTTCCGGCGGCGGACCCGAAATCGCCGATCGCATGGGCGCCCGCGCCGAGGCAGAAAGGCGGCATCACATCATAAAAGAAGCCGTTGAAATGGTCGGGCGAGAACAGGATGACCAGTTCGGGATCGAACGCCGCGATGCGCGCGCGGGCATCGTCGATAACCTGCCTCACCTCATCCAGCACGGGCTGAGGCGGGTCCACATGGCCGACCAGCGGGCTATGCGACAGGCATTGCAGCAACACGTCGTTCATTCTGTTTCCTTTTCTCCATAACTCCGCCGGGCAGATCCATGCCCGCCCTGGTCGGTTCAGATTTCCTTGGCCAGATCCCGCACCTTCGTCGCCGGGTCGGTCAGAACCGCCGGATCGATTTTCGCGCCCTTGGCGATCAGGCTCTTGGCCGGGCGCATGTCGCGTCCCTGATTGACGGTGATGGCGGCGATCACCGCCCCTTCGTCATTCAGGCCGAACAACAGGAAAGGCGGCTCTTCCAGAGCTCCCCGCAAAATCCAGCGCGGCGCGCTCATTTCGCCGGCGAACTGCACGTTGAGGCCGCACTGGTCCGTCCAGAACCACGACACGCCGCTTTCCGGCGCTTCCTGCCCCAGCATGTCGCAGATGGCGGCGGTCGATTGCAGATTGGCGTTTTCCCATGTCTCGATGCGCTGGTGGTGCCCTTCGGTATGCACCTGCAACACCGCATCACCCGCCGCGTAAATATCGGGATCGGACGTGACGCACCGTTCGTTGACGACGATCGCTCCCCGCACCGTGTGCAACCCGGCGGTCTTGGCCAGAGCATCATCCGGCGCAACGCCAATGCCGTAGATCAGCACATCGCCTTCCAGTTCCGTGCCGTCGCCAAGGGTGACGAACAGGTGGTCGCCCTCGCGCCGGGCGGCTTCGACGCCGGTGCCGAAATGAAAGACGACGCCGCGCGCTTCGTGGGTTTTCTGCAGGAAGCGGCTCAATATCTCCGGGGAATTGCGCAGCATGGCGCGCGGGGCCGGATCGATAACCACCGTTTCAAGGCCCAGATCGGTCAGGCTGGAGGCCAGTTCCAGCCCGATGACCCCCGCACCGACCAGCAGCGCACGGGAACCGGGGCGCAACTGCGCACGGATATGTTCGGCGTCTTCCAATGTGCGCAGCCGGTGAACCCGGTCGCCCAGATCGTCCAGTTGTGCCAGCCGCCGCGCCTGCGCGCCGGTGGTCAGCAACAGCTTGCCATAAGGCAGGGTTTCACCGTCGGACAGCGTCACCCGATGCGCGGCGGTGTCGATGGCGGTCGCCCGCACGCCAAGGCGCAGGTCGATATTTTGCTGCGCATAATGGTCTTCGGGGTAGAGAAAGAGCTTGGCCCCGGCGGGGTTGACCAGTGCATCCTTGGACAGCGGCGGGCGTTCATAGGGCGGGTGGGCCTCGTCGCCGATCAGGGTGATCGCGCCCTCATAACCGCGACGCCGCAATTCTATCGCGGCATTGGCTCCGGCCTGCCCGGCGCCGATGATGACGATGCGGGAAATGCTCATGATTATAGTGTCTCCTCGGCCCGCTTTTGCAAAAGGGCGGCGTTTTACAGGTTCAGGCCGCCGGCGACGTGGCGGATGCCGCGAATGCCCAGGCCCGCATCGGCATTGATGAGCACGCCGGAAAGGGTCTGGTTGTTCGCGCGCGACGCCAGCAGCACGAACGGCCCGGTGAAATCTTCCGGCGAAGGAAAAAATTGCAGCGGCAGGATGCTGGCAATCGCTTCCGGGCTACGGGAATCCATGATTTTCAGGTCCTGCTGCCCCATGGAGGCGGGGCCGCGCAAATCGCTTGCCATGCCGCAGGGGCCGACGCCGTTGACCCGCACTTTGGGCGCCAGTTCATAGGCGAGCTGATGGATCAGCCCCACCGCCGCATGTTTGCTGGCGGTGTAGAGCGGGCCGCCGCCGCCCGGATAGAAAGAGGAATTGGACAGGGTGAAGATCATGCTGCCGCGTGCTTCGATCAGGGCCGCCGCCGCCGCTTTCGCACCGAGCAGATAGCCCTTCACATTGATCGCGAACAGCTCGTCAAAGCCTTGTTCCAGCTTGTCGATGTCGGTATCGACAAGGCTGGCCGCATGGTCCCACACCGCCGCATTGCCGATGAAGGTGTCGAGCGACCCGAACCGCTCCAGCGCATCGGCGACCGCCTTGCGATTGTCATCGGCGGAGCGGACATCGCCCTGCGTGACGACGACCTCGCCTCCGAAACGGTCGAGCAGATCGGCGCATTTTTCCGGCGACCGCTCCAGCACGGCGACTTTCGCGCCTTCCTTCAGGAAACGTTCGACCAGCGCCAGCCCGAGGCCGGACCCGCCGCCGGTGATAAGGGCGCTCTGCCCCTCCAGCCAGCCGCCGCTCATGCCGCCGCCGCTTCCGGTACGTGGCTCTGTTGCAAAAATCGTGAAGCTTGAGCATGCTTGGCGGAGATTGGACGGACGGAACGATGACGGATTTCAAGTGGCGCCATTTCCAGG
>SBGG01000003.1 GCA_006226685.1 Sphingomonadales bacterium | reverse complement strand
TCCGACAAATCTCCGCGACCCATGACTGCTCCCCAAAGAGCAGCCTTGAATCAGAACTCAGGCCCGTTGGGAATCCCTTTTGTCAACACGACCTACATCCCTCCCTCCCTCCATCGCCAATACATCGGCCAGCATTTCCATTTGGAAGAATGCCGCGGCACCAACGGCGTAATCTGAAAAGCGGGGAGTATAGACGAAACCCGCAGGATCGCATTCCCCCCACAAAACTTCTCGCCGCACAATGAATGGATTTTTGCTTACCAGTCCATCCCGAACCCTGATCATCAGGCGGATGCCATTTCCTCAAGATAGGAACGCCCTATCTCGCCATGGCGCGCCATGAAATCCGGGAAGTCACGGTGCAGCCTTTCGAGCGAAATCCTGCCCGTACGCGTCATGAAATCGAACACAAAAGGCACCGGGTCGAGCCTGTCGGCAATTGCGCCGACATTCTCATACCAAAGAATGCTCTTGTCTCTGGCTTCAACGAGTTTCTTTTTGGTGGGTTCGCGGGTTCGCCGGAACTTCTCCAAAGCGGCTACCATATCCTTTGGATTATCCGATATGGCGTCGGCCAAAGCCACACTGTCATCCATAGCCATCCTTGTTCCCGATCCGATCGTCGGGTGAGGACTGTGGAGTGCGTCTCCGATCAAAACACGGTTCCCGACCGACCAGTTGTCGACCTCAACCATAGTCAGGGTACGCCAGATGGAATTATTATTGATCAGTCGGCCATATCCCAACTCTTCGGCAAACATATGTTCTGTGAACGCGATCTGTTCGTCGACATTCATATGTGCAAGGCCTGATTTCTCCCAGGCTTCCGCATCACATTCGGCAACGAAGGTGCTCTCCAGCTCCGTATGCGAATAACCGACACACCAGAAGTAACCGAACTGCGTTTTCTTGAATATCAGAAAGGGGGGAGCAAAATGACGGTCACAGCCATACCAGGCCATTCTGTTCGTCAACTCTCGCGATTTGCTCCCGAATTCCGCTTCATGACATGTGCGCACTATGGAATTACTGCCGTCTGCGCCAACCACAAGGTCGCAGTCCCAGAAACGATCGAGGCTTTCGAGCCTGACATCATAGTGGAAGCGCGCGCCGGCCGCCTGCGCATGTTCCTTGAGGATCTTGAGAAGAGTCAGGCGTTTGATGCCCGCATTATCGCCCTGTCGCTCAACGAGGATCTGTTCGCCTTTATGACCAATAAGCTGGTGGTGCCCGAAATAAGAAGCCCGCATGATCGCATCATGAGACGCGGCGTCGGCTTCGCGCATTCTGCCCCAGCTGGAACTGGCAAGGCTTACCCCGAAACCATATGTCGCGTTTTCAGGATTCTGCTCGTAAATATCAATTTCGACATCGCGAATACGCTTGCCCAGCAACAGCGCAAGATACAGCCCCGCCGGGCCGGCGCCAATTATTGCAACCTTCATGAACGCCCCCTGAGGACCATCTCGTCCTTGTCGAATTTAACGATTTCACCGTCAATTCCGCCGATAAGAGCGGAATTCCATAGGGCAGGCCCCAGCCCGAGTTCCTTGCGGACGAGACGTATGTCATCGTCGCTGCGGATACGCCAATAACCACCTATCGGCTGATTGACATTAAGCCCGGCGACGCGAGAGGCTTCCACCACCGGATGGAACTCCTCCAGATCGGGAACATAGACCGTAACCGTCATGCCGCTTCTCCCAGCATTTCTGCGACCAGCTGCCCCTTACGCTCCCAGACATCGGCTATGCTCTGCAAACGCCCACCGGCGGCGATCGCGCTATCCTCGGCCTCAATTGCGGCCTTTATCGAGAGTTCTGCGTCCTCGGCATCGAGTGCCACGAAAGCGCGCAGAGGTACGGTAATCTCAATAGAATAGCCGTTGGGATCGAGGAAATAGATGGACTCGATAACCTCGTGCCGAAGCTGATAGCGGATTTCGACGCCCTTCCCTTCGAGCCTTTTGCGCCACAGGTTCAAGCTATCAAAGTCAGGCACCTGCCACGCCGTGTGCGTCGCACGATCGAAATGATGATCGCGCGGCTCCAGCTCCGCCGGACGATCCGTTCCGATATAATAGAAAAAGGCGATCGTGCTGCCATTCCCGCTATCGAAGAAAAAATGAAGAAAATCGGGGTGATTATTGGGCCCCCATCCCTTTGCGGCAATGCAATGGATTAAAGGCAGCCCCATGATGTCACGATAGAACTCTACGGTCTCCTTAAGCTTCCAAGTAGGCCGCGCGGTATGATGGACGCCATTGAGGGCGACGGTAGGAATAGTTTCAGCCATTATTCTTCTCCTGGAATGCCTTCAGACGCCATGATCAACCATGATGGTTTCCAGCAAAATGCGTTGCATTTCAGCCTTGTCGGGCTTTCCCGCCTTTGTCAGCGCAAGCGCCTTGACGATTTCGACGCGTTCCGGCCATTTGAATTTTGCAAGGCCAATTTCCTCAAGGAAGTCCTTCAAATCCTCCAGCCCCAATGGCTCCGAAGAATTTTCGAGCACGACGACGGCGCACCCCCTCTCCCCCAGCCTCTCGCATGGATAGGCGACAACGGCTACCTGGCTGACCGAGGGGTGTCGAAGGATCACATTTTCAACTTCGGTCGCGTTGATCTTCTCGCCACCCCGGTTGATCACGTCCTTAATGCGGCCCTCGAACCGGAAAAAATCATGCTCTCCGATCCGCAGCCGGACCATGAGGTCACCACTTCTGTAAAATCCGTCCGATGTAAACGCTTCGCCATTTCGTTCGGGCGAATTATAATAGCCGGACAGAATGAACGGCCCACGGCACGCCATTTCTCCGACCTCGCCCTCAGGCAGCTCACGTTCCGTACCCGGCTCGAGGATGATCACCTCATCATGGTCGGAAAGCGGGCGTCCCAGCGTCCTGGCCCAGGCTTCATCGGGATCGCCGACGCGCGGATAGAGATACAGCCCTTCGGTCATCCCGAACATCTGCCAGGTCTCAACGCCGAGCCAGTCGCGAGCCTGATCGGCCATTTCTACAGAGCCTGCCTGAAAGAGCGCCCTGACTGAAGCAAACCGGCCGCCAAGTTGTTCGGCCTCCTTGAAATAGGGTGTCAGCCCGCTGATCAGCTGGCCAATCCATGTCGGCTCAGCCGAATTCAGTATCTCGGCGAAATGGGCGCCCGACAGGTCGGTAGGCACCACCACCGTCCCGCCCGCAAGCAACATCGGCCCCCAGCAACATCCCATGGCTGCGTTATGAATTGGGGGATAGGCCATGAAAATCTTGTCCTGCGGGACATAGCCCAGCCGCTCGATCGTCAGACGCCAACTCTCCAGATATTCGCACTGCAGACGCGGGATGATTTTCGGAACGCCGGTCGTGCCTCCGGACAGCTGAAACACCACCGGGTCGAACGGAGCAAACTGCACGTCGGCAAGACGCGCGCGAGCCTCGCTCCAGTCAAATTGTTCGGCGAGAACATATAGGGATTGGACACCCTCACGCTCACCACCATTGACCGTAATGACATGCTTTACGGTCTGAAGCCTGTCCCGCGTTTCACAGGCAAATGCGACCAGATCGAATCTTGGATCATCGCCATCGACAAAATGCGCTTTCGCCTGCGCTTCTGTCGCAAGATAGTCGATTTCAAGCTTCCGGTGCGTCGAAAGTGAACACACGGGCACGATACCGGCCTTGAGACATGAAATGAAGGCGACGTAAAAATCCGACGTCGAACGCATCTGAAAAATGGCCCGGTCCCCCGGGCGCAAACCCACATCGAGCAACGCGGCGGCAATCCGATCGGAGAGCTCGTCAAGCTCACTGTAGGTATAGGTTTTGCCCGTGGTCCAGATCGCGATATTGCTCGCATGCGCTTCAAAACTGTCACGAAGTTCCGAAGCCAGGCTTTTGAGAGGCAAGGCTCCCAACTCGACATATTTTTTTAACCGGCTCTCCGGCGGCAAAATCACACCCGGCAAAGTTTCCGGGTATGAAAATGCAATTCCTCCATACGTCTCGGTCATAGCCCTAACACATCCTCCACCCATTCAATAATTGCCGTACAAGCGGCTTCCTGCCCTGCCGGCTCACCCTGGACGATTGGCAGCCCATGATGATTGCCCCGCACTTTCACGCGGCTTTTCTTGTCCGAACCAATCGTTGCAAAAATCCCATCGAGATCACTCGGAAACACGGAATTGTCGCCCGTATATTCAACCATCAGAACAGGCTGCGTGATCGCCGCGCCCGTGAGGTCGAATGCCGCTTGCGAAGTCAGCCCGGACCATGTGGATAACCAGCTTTCGGGCGTGCACACCCTGCCGAATCCGATCGCCCCGAAATTGGAGGCATAGGGATCCGCCCCCCAGAGAGAGCCGAACCTGCGATCGGACGGGTCAAGCCCGATATCAAAACAACGCGGGTCCGCATCCGTGCGCCACACGTTGAAGATCGGCTGGTGCGCGGCGACCATCGCATCAAGGTCCGTATGAGTACCCTTTTTCACCTTGCGACGGGCCTCCGCACGCTTCGCTACACAATCCCGGGCGAACCCATCAATCCTGCCGATGCGAGCAACCTGAGCCGCCCTGTATTTCCCAAGAAAATCATCATCATACCGGGCTCCCTCCGGAGGAGGTGCATATCCATTCTCAGCTGCAAACGGGAATAGTGCCGGATCGATCGAGAATGGGTCACCTTCGTCTGTCACCGAAGGATCGATGAGATTCTGCAACAATTTGCCCTGCCCGGGATGCGGCGACACGAACATGAAGGCATCGACCTCGGGCATAACCGCGTCATTAAGCCGGGTTGGTCGCCCGGCAGGGGTCCGCTCCAACCGGCTTCCCGGGGCCAGACCCGCCTGCTGGTTGTAGAAGGACAGCAAGCTCGCCCCGCCGGACACCCCCAGGCACAGCAGCTGATCAAAGCCACGGGAACGGAGAAAATTCATGCCGGCCGCCACATCCTGCAAAGCCAGTTCATGCTCCAGCCGGATGTCATTGCCTGCATTGCGCGTCCCCTGCGCCCAGCAGGCTATACCGGCCTTCACGAGGTAGGGAATCGCATAAAAGGCGAGTGAAAACTCCCGTGGATGCATGAAGAACGCCACTTTCTTTTCATTCCCGCGGGAATACAGGGCGCCAGTGACTTTGGCCTTGTCCGCCGTTGTAAGGCTTTGAATTTCAACGCGCGCATCGTCAGGAAAGAGATTGGGCAACCAGCCAGCCCCTCTCAATCCCGCTGTCGCTTGGGCTTTTCCGTTCACTGCACATCCTCGAATTTTATTGATACATGGTAAATAATATGCCGACAAAAACGAGGCAAGGAGAAATTATTGTTCCAGCCTGCGTTATTGAAACCCGGCGCGTAGAATCTTGTGTCGTTTCGTCAGCGCCCATCAAACCGGCAACCGACCAAACTCCCTTCAAAACCAGTCACATGTCAGGTAAGCGCGTCAATTCCAACATGCCATGACCGGATTCAAACACGGCAGGCTAAACGCCCGGACGAGACCTAACCCACATGCTGGGCCAGAAACGCGTTCATTTCCGCCTGCGCTTCCCGCGCGTGATAGGGCGCTATGCCATGACTTTCCTGACGAACTTCATGATAGGTAACATCAACGCCGGCATCGCGCAGACGATCCGCATATGCGCGGCTCTCATCTCGCAACACATCCCATTCACCAACCCGGATAAGCGTCGGGGGAAGCCCCGCAAGGCTTGGCGCCAAAATGGGTGAGGCATGCCAATCCCACCTGGTATCCGGATCTTCCAGATATTGCTCATAGACATAAAGGCAATCGTCGTGGCTCAGCGTATAGCCGTTATCATTCTCCCAGTGGGAACGATAATCGGAGCGCATATCGAAAACCGTGGCATAGAGATATTGTGCGGCAGGCGCCGGCCCTCCTTCATCGCGCGCCATAAGCGCCACGACCGTGGCCAGATTACCACCGGTACAACCACCGCCAATACATATCCGATCAGACCTGCCACCCAATCTCTCCGCATGCGCGGCGGTCCATTTGAATGACGCCATGCAATCATCCAAAGGAACGGGATAACGGTGTTCCGGAGGGAGCCTGAAATCAGGGGCGACAACAACACAGCCACTGGATTTGGCAATGGCTATATTGGCGTTCGTCATGGTGTCCAACCCACCCATCATGACGAAACCGCCAGCGTGGATGTGAAGGTAAATCCCCCGCGGCCCCTCCGCCACGCCTGTCGGTTCAAATATCCGCACGGGTATGGCACCATGTGGGCCGTCAATGACTTCGTCATGACAGGTAACCGAGAGATCATTGGTCGGGACGCCACCAAGCTGGCGCCCCTTTTCTCTCATCGCTTCGACACCAAGTTCACGCAACGAGGGGCGTCGGCTCAGTTCGAAATAAGCTTTCCGCTCTGCCGAGAGATCATTCATTCTTCTCTGGCGTAGTTCTTCATATGCGCTCACCATCCGCTCCTCAGGTCCGTATTATTTGAAGTCGACACCAACCGAAACGCCGAAGGTACGCGGCGGTTTATATGTCGTCGCACGGAAGACTCCGGTGTACGGCGTATCGACCAATTCGTTCATAAAACCGGCGACGCGCTTGTTCGTAATGTTACGAATATATGCCGCCACGCGCCACCCCTGGTCCGGGTTATGCAACTCCAGCCTGGCATTAAAAAGGCTGTAGCTTTTCTGACTGACGCCGCGCAGATCCTCAAATGGCGTAAAATAGGTCTTCCCTTGATATGACCACTCGCCACGCAGCTTGGCAGACCACTCGCCTGCCACCGGCACGGTAACATTTGCGCCCAGATTGGCGGAAAATGAAGGCACACCGAACATCTTGTTGCCTGACACATCCCGGTTCGACCCTATGATATTGTCAGCAGCCAGAAACCGGTCATATTTGGCATTGAGGTAGGACAGGTTTCCATCGAGGCTTACCATGCTGGCCGGTTCCAGCACGAAGTCCGCTTCTATTCCCTTTATCGTCGCCTTGGCCGCATTCACGATACGCTGCGCCGGCACACCATCGACAATGATGTAGGTTGACACCTGAAGATCGGAATAGTCCATGTAAAATGCGGCGATGCTTCCGCCCAGCATCCCGTCAAACGCAGAACCTTTCAGGCCCACCTCATAATTGGTGACCTTCTCAGGATTGAAACTCTGGGCGACAAAGGTGCCGACATTGAAGCCCCCGGATTTGAACCCCTTGGAAACCGTACCGTAAAGAGAAATCCGACGCGACAAATCGACATTCAGGGCAATTTTCGGTGTGAAGGATTCCCAGTTATCATAATTACTGATTTCACCGACAGCACCCGCCCCGATCTGTCGGGTTTCGTTAAAATGCTGCCTCTCCACAGAATAGCGCGCGCCCGCAGTCAGCTTGATGAAATCAGCGAACTTATAGCTTATTTCGCCGAACGTAGCGTAAGAATTGTTGATATACTTCGGAACGCTCGCAGTTATGCTACTGCCGACAAGATCAAGGTCAACATGACGATAGGTGCTATAATCATTATGATAATAATACACACCAACAAGCCAGTCCAGCGCCCCGTCCGCCTGCGATGTCAGGTTAAATTCCTGAGAGAATTGCTTATTCTCTATAATTAACGATCTGAATGAAGCCCTTGCCTGCGGAGACCCGTCGATATCAATACCGGCGGTACGACGCAGTTTGCGATAGCCCGAAATTGAAGACAAGGAAGCGAAGCCAAGGTCCAGATCACCCCGAAGCCCCACTCCCCAGGCTTTTATATGCTGGAAATCGGGATAGTTGGTATTGCTGTCAAAATAGCGCGGCGGCACATAACCGTCAGCTTCCGTCGCCAATGGCGTATCAGGGAAAAGCCTGCGAATTTCATCGTCATAGGACGAGTTGGTGACAGCATAATCGCCCGAAAGATGAATAGAGAGTGCGGACGACGCCTCAATAGCTATTTTCGCGCGCACAGCCGTGGAATCCTCGCCGTTGCTGCGTTCACCATTATATAAGTTTCTGCCATATCCGGGGAGGTCGCTGGTCTTGAATGCCAGACGTGCCTTCACGCTGTCCCCGATCAACGGGCCACTTACGAAACCCTCACCTTCGACCAGGCCATAATTGCCCAACGTAAGCTGGGCGCCCCCCTCCATCTGCGCCGTAGGCTCATTGGTTATGATATTGACCGCACCGCCTGTGGCATTGCGACCATAAAGCGTCCCCTGCGGGCCGCGCAAAACCTCGATACGGGCAATGTCGAAATAGGCACGCGCCTGATCGAACCTTTGAGACAAATAAATGCCATCCTGGTGAACCGCCACCGCGCTCTCCAGCCCCACATTGCTGCTCACGCCACGGATCGAGACGCGAACTTCGCCCGTACGATCATGGCCAAGCTGAAGCCCGGCAGCGAGGAATTGCACATCCTCGAAGCTTTTGACCCCACTCTCCTTCAGGCGATCGCCCGAAAAAGCATTAATGGATATCGGAATATCCTTCATCAGCTGACTGCGCTTTTGAGCAGTCACAACGATCTCGACACCCCCGCCCTGAGCCGCGGCACCTTCCGGAACATCTTGCGCCCAGGCAGCAGCAGGCACGATAACAACCAAAGCTGCACCGGCGCGCAGCATATTATATGATACATGATTTCCCAACAACACGGTCTCTCCCCTTGTGGACTTTGCCCTCATGCGTTTTGTAATTTTTATTAATCTAGAATCAATTTACTCTCACGTCAATTGACTCAGTGATAATTTTTTCCCAGTAAAAATGATCTTGTTTCTTGCTAATTTACTGTTTTAATTGATTTTTGTTGAAACCTGAAATCAGAAAAAATCCACCCAATTCAAGGTAAAAACCCACAGTAGGCCTATCAATTTCAACCGGGTTGGTTGTCCGGCACATAGGCTCAATAAGGGAGCAATAAGGTTGAGGTCGACAGTTCGGAGGATAGGGTCGATAAAACCCTGCCAACCGGTGGCCTCAACCTATCGCTGCGCCCCATCCCATGATTTCGGCATCCTCAAACGCGCTATGTTCTATCAGGTGCCCAGATGAAGACCGTCACGGGTTCGAGCAGATCGGGAGAAGCTTCCGGCACTCGAACTATGGCCGTTCGTACCGTTTCCAGGAATCGAACATATGATCACATAACTAATGAAAATCAGCCACCGCAAACTCGGGGCGCGCCCTCCGCTGGTCAATATGACCCTACAGATACCGGCATTCGATCGTCATCCAGCCGCCTCCCAACCAGCAGCATCCGCGGCGGCCCGCCTGAAACGCGGCATAGTCGCAAATAAGATGGTGGCACCCACAACACCAAAAAAACCCGTTACGGTGGCCATAGAATAGCCGATACCTGAAGGTCCGCCCATGACTTTGTCAGTTATGATGCCGACCATAGCAGGCCCGCCTCCTGCGGCGAGCAGGCCAACGACCAGATAATAGCCGGCCATAATAGTTGCGCGCGCTTCATTGGGCGTCACCTGCACAAGACAGGAAAATGCCCCCGCCAGCGGCAATGTCACGGAGATCTGCGCAAGCGTGAAAGCAACCATCGACAATTCCGGACTCGGCATCAACGGTGCAATTCCACCAAAAATCGCGCACCCCGTCCCGCCGATGGCACAAATTATCAATGGCGCATCGATCCGCCCCATCCGTCGTAATTTTTCGATCAGCGGGCCTGACAATATTGCGGTAATCAACCCGCAGATTCCGCCCGTCAGGCCAAAAACAACGCTGGTCTGCGATGTCGACCATTCATGAATGCGAAACATGAATGTGGGCAGCCACGATATAAGACTATATCCCGAAATGGCTGCAAACGCGACGCCGATATACAAAGCAACATATAGCCCCCAATTCCCTCTCAGGAATCTGATCAGCAGGGCCCGTTTTTCACCCGGATCGACCCGGGTGGTCAGCAGCCCCTTACGATCGGGCTCGCGCACGGTAAGAAAAACCAAAAGCGAAATAACCAATCCCGGAACACCGACGCTGACAAATGTTACCTGCCAGGGCTTTACCGTACCTATGAAAGGCAGGACCATATCGCCGGCCCTGGTGAACATCCCGAACAGAAACCCGCCCAGAAGATAGGCAACCACAGTTCCGATCGAAGCGCCCGCAGCAAAGATGCCATAGGCCCGTGCGCGCGACTGGGGCGGAAAATAGTCCGCGATCATCGAGGTGGCGGTTGGGTTTAGTGCGGATTCCCCGACCCCCACTCCCGCACGCCCCGCGAACAAAGCTCCATAGCTGCCAGCCAGACCGCAAGCCGCCGTGGCCAGGCTCCACAAGGCTATACCGCACGCCGCAATCGAACGTCTCCTGTAACGATCCGCCAGATAACCGATCGGCAGGCCACAAAACGCGTAAGCTATCGCAAAAGCCAGACCATGCAGGGTGCCCATCTGACTGTCGGACAACCCCAGATCAGCCTGAATCGGGATAATCAGAACGCCGAATATAATCCGGTCGATGAAGGAAAATATGTAGGCCAGCAGCAATATCGAAAGAACATACCATGCGTATCGACGATCGGGCCACAACTCGTCGTTGACGACCATCGGCCCGGACACCTCTTTCCCATTCCCACTCACATCGGCAAGCTCGGCTTGCATCTCGCTCTCCCTTGCATTCATGAGCGGGGCCCATCCAATAGCTGTGGCATCGCCGCAGGAACATCACTCATGAGAGTGAGAGCCTTTCGCCCCCTCACCTGCGCCACCGTGCTGCGGCGAAGCGATCGGGACAGGCTATCGGGGGCAACCGCGCCCTTCTCCGCCACCTGTTCCATAATCGCCCGAGACTCTTCGACAGCGTCCTTTGCCTGCACAATCAGGGTTCCGATCAAGGTTCTGGAGGATGGCGACAGCAGCGCGCTGCGTTCTTCAAACATCGTCACGCTTTCGCGCACGATGGAACTGGCAAGATCGAGTGCCAGCATCGCCATATTCTCCGGTTCATCGGTCAGGGTTACTTCCCAGAACTCGTTCAATTCCTGAAAATAATAATAGCCGTGACCGGGAGTATGCATCAGCACGTCATGCGATCCAGGGCCGATGCATCCCAGATAGGTTCCCGTCCCGTCGTCGGCCGGCTTCATAACCGCCGTAAAGGCGTTCAGACGGTGACTGATCGAACTCGGCCACGGAGCTCCAGACGACCATTCCGCCTCCCGCTCAGCGTGGCTGAGAGGCGTTTGATCGAGACCATAGCGCTCGGGCGCCCCCGTGCTGAAGATGAGTTGCATGGCATCGCGGTCGATACGGCCATATCGGCTTTCCAATGCATTGAACAAATAGCGGTTCCGGCCTTGCGATGTCTTTGTCGACAGGGCGGACGACAGCACCATCGGATCAATATTCCGCGGTATCCGGTCAGGGATATCGCACACCCAGCCATCGACAGCATTGAAGGCATAGCTCGGCATATCGCGCAATATCGGCTTGAACCCTTCAGGATGAACCGAATTGTTGTTCGCATAAAGGAAGGTGAATGCCCGACCGTCTTCGCCGACACTGGTCCAACGCAGTAACGGCTTTTCGGGATGGGGGGCACCGGGACGCGCCTCGCATATATAAGCTGAGCTGCCATCGGCATAAAATCCGCCAACCGATCCCAAAATGGTGCCGCTGTCGCCCACAGGCCAGGACAGCTCGTTGCGCAAAGCCTCTTCTGCCGATGCCGCATAGCGCAGATTGTGGAATGTCGACGCCCCACGTCGCAACCCATATCCTCTCTCGGACTCCGGTTCCAGAGCATGCAGGCCGCCGCCATGATGAACATAAGCCAGCCCCCTGGCGTTCATGCCCGGATGGCCCGCAAAATAATATTGGCCCAGTTGCGGGATAAAACCGGTCACCGAAAAAGGAGTATAAATGAACGGAATGCCATCATCAGGATAGGCTATGATCGTAGCCTGGAAAGTGCATTCATGATCGGTGGTCGCCCCCGCAACCATATGGCCGTCGACGGTCGCCTCACCCCATGCCACACAGCCGCTGCACAGATCGACCGCGAGGTCATCGACACTCGAATCCGGAATAATCCCCTGTCCGCCCAGATAGGCTGTCGACGCTCTGGTTGCCTCCACCGCTGACAGGCTGCCCGCAAGGTCTCTTACGCCATGACGCAATAATCCGTGCTTGTAAGGCTCATAATGCCCGGTCCAAAGCTGGATGGCCTGAACATAGCTCAGCGACAATCCCAGCTCCCTCGCCCCATCAACCCATCCCTGCGCATATTCGCATATTTCGGGCGCGTAGGCCTGAAGCTGCCTCTCCCACTCCATGATGACCGCGATGTTTTCAGACGAAAAATGCCGCCTGCCGATTTGTTCGAACATCCATGCGCCGAATATCTGCACGACCTGATGCACATATTGCCGTCCCATCTCCCGGGATGACCCGATCAGCATGATAATAGGGCAAGCGGTGGGAACAAGCGGCACTTCACCTGCAAACTGTATCTCGTTGACGGTAGAAACCGTGCTGATCACCCCCTCGGCTACAAGACCTTTCGTGTCGCCATTTTCTCCCGCAGCCTCAATGACAGCCTCCACCATTTGCTGCGCCTTGAGCACATATTCCCGCGCGGTAGAGCAATCATCGATGCTGCCCGTGAAGGGCGCAATATACAGATGCGATCCGCTTGCACGCCCGGCAAACCATTTGGCTTTTGCCAACAACAAAACGGCTTCATCAAAACCAGTTCTGAGATCGGCATAGCGGTCATCTGCAACGCTGATTTTCGCGAGCAGCCGATGGGCATCATAGAGCGCAAAATGAACCTGACTGATGAGATGCGTTATCTCGTTAAGCGCACCAACCACCTCAGGCGAAAGATAATATTCATCAGACATAAATGCCCCGACTCCCTTTCTGTACCAGGAAAAGCCCATAGGGTAGCCGTTGCGCGCCTTCGGGTTCGGAGAACCTCCGGCACCGCGCACGAAACCAGACGCACGGACAGTCAATCGAAACTATCCGGATGACATGCCTGCTGCGACAACTCTGGTCGAGCCCTGCCCTATCCCTTCCTTTTCCATACTCCCGGCAAGCCCCGCAGCGCCCGCCTTAACGGCTTTATAATCTTCTGTTCTCTGACCGGAGCATTCGATAAAATTTACACATAGTCAATTAAATTATCATTCGGCTCGTCGATTGACGGGCGCGGTCAGCCAATCATGCCGAGCAGCCAGATCCGCCTGTATCTGTGTGAATGCGTTATACCCGCAGGCACCATGCACGCCACCGCCAGGATAAGTACCGGCGCCCGCGACATAATATCCATCGACCGGAGTTCGATATTGCCACCCCTCAATATCCAACAGCATCTTCCGCTGATACGGTCTGATCGGCTCCATGTGCGATGCCATTGCGATCGACCTGACGTTAGGCGCATAGGCCGACCATAATGTCAGCAATTCATCCGGATAGGCCGCCTGGATCAGTTCGAGTTCACGGTCGAAAAAAAAGACGCTGTCCGGCATCGATGTATCGATACCGGCAGAGTGATGACCGGAAGGCGCCTGCGCCGCATCCCACAAGCTGTTAATTCGGACAGCACCGCCCGGTGAAGGCGGAATGCCTTGTGAGACATCCGAACCATGACGCACCAGATCCTCCAGGTTATCCAGACCGATAATCACACGAAAGCATTGATCGATCTGCGGTTCGAATTTAGCCGATTTATAATGCGGCACATCATTCAGGCATATATTTGTGGTTGCAATGATCGGAGCCGCACGCGCCTCGAGAGAGCGTACCCGCTCGATTGCAGAAGATGGCACATGTCCTTCACCCGGAAAGATCAATAAGGATTGCTCCAGACTTGCGCTTGAGACCACCACCGGCGCCGAGATAATGCCGTGTGCGCGAGTCTCGACCCCGGCCAATGCACCTGCCTCATAATGAAGACGCGTCACCTCGACACCAGAAGCAATATTCACTCCGACCGCACGGGCTGCGCGCTCCATGGCAACCGATACGGATTGCATCCCGCCCAACGGCAATTGACAGCGACCGACCATCCATAATGTTGTGGCCAGAAATGCAATATCACTGCCCGGCTCATCAATCGACGTTCCCCATTCAGCCGCCATCGTTGCAAGCGCCACTTTCACTGCGGCTGTCCTGAACATTTCCTCGATCAGCCCATAAGCTGTCCCGCCCCCCAGATTTCTCGGATCGCATATATCGCGAAATTTCTCTCTGACGGCATCAGCGAGACGCGCGAGGGACTGCCGTGACGGAACGGCATATATTGCCTGTGCAAGTGCGGGTTCCAGGCTATCCGCGCGGTCTTTCAAACGGGCAAACAGCCTGGCATCGTGACGGGAATGCCGACAAAGGCTGCGATATGTCAGTTCGGCATGATCTCGCCTATAAAAAATGACCGGTGGCGCACCATCACGCGCAGGCAGACCGAACTGAGCGAGAGGAGTCACGGTGCTCAGCCCATGCGCCTGCAGCGCAAAGTCTCTCATTACCGGATGAATGTCGTTGTAGAACAGATAATTGGCATGCGGATTGTGTAAAAACCCGGGAAGGCACGGCGCAGTAGTCCGCGCCATGCCCCCCGTCGACTGTTCCGCCTCCAAAACGGCAACCCTGAGCCCCATGCGGCGCAGGTAAAGCGCGCACACCATCCCGTTATGGCCTGCCCCGATGACGATGACATCATAGAGGCTCATGGCAGACTGGTCCGAATGTCAATTGGAAGGCGTCTCTCTGTTGTCATTGACTGACAGCGTTTATCTCCTGACGGTCATGCAATCCCTTCCAATGAATGAAGCCGCCATCGGCAAGTTCACGCAATATCTGCTGCGCGCGCACTTGTGCCCGTGTAAACCCTCGCAACGCTCGCGCCAGCGTGGCGACATCGCCCTTTGGAGCGGACAACTCACCCCTTGCCCACCCAAGATCGCCCGCCGCCCTGTCATGCACCTTTTCGAGCATTTCCAAAGCCGACGGGAACAAAGACGGACGACTTGCCATGATGGCGTTGGTCGCCTTTGTCATAAGCTCCTCCGCCAGTTCTCCAGCAGACTGGACCATCTCTACCGGCGTCGCAGCAAGCCTGATCTGCCAGAATTCGTTCGGCTCATCATAATAACAATAGCCGTGCCCGGGCGTGTGCATCAAGGCGCGCCCGGCGCCCGGCCCAATGCAACCCAAATACACGCCCTGATCACCTCGATCAGGAGCTATAACCGCCGTGAAGGCGTTCAGTCGATGCGTTGTCGAACTCGGCCATTCCTCACCTTCGGCCCAGGCAACTTCTTTTTGCCCATGGGTCAAAAGAACGCCTTCCGCATCGACGCGCTCTGGTGCCCCGGTGCGAAATATCGTGACCATCTCCGAAAGATCGATTGCGCCATTCCGAACCTTCAGGGCCTCAAACATGTAACGATTGCGCCCTTGCGAGCTTTTCGTCGATAATGCGGCGGCAAGCGCGCTGCTGTCAGATGGCGAACAGACAGAAAAGGGGCGGTCGGCAAACCAGCCCTCCACAGGATCATGCTGATATCCCGCTTCGGGCGCGAGAAACCCCTTCACCGATCGCGGATGAATTGAATTATTATTGGCGTACAGAAAATCAAAGGAGCACCCCTCTTCACGTGCATTGTTCCGCACAATCGGGGTGCTGTCGCCGTCGGTTCCGATACGGCTTTCAAGCACATAGCCGCCTGTCTGATCGGCATAAAAACCGCCGACCGAACCCAATATCGAACCGACATCGCCAATCGGCCACGACATTTCATTTTCAAACGCCTGCATCGCCGAACTGGCAAAGCGAAGATTATGGAAGGTAGAGGCTCCGCGGCGAAGGCCATATCCCCGCTCATGGCTCGGCTCTATCGCATGAAGACCGCCGCCATGATGCACATAGGCCACGCCCTGATTGTTCATTCCCGGGTGACCCGCAAAATAATATTGCCCGAGATTGGGTATAAAACCGGTCACGGAAAAGGGAGTGTAAATGAAGGAATAGCCGGTATCGGGAAAAGCCGCGATAGTCGCCTGAAATGTGCAGTCATGATCCGTCGTCGCCCCCGCAATCAGGCCGCCATTCACGGTCGCGCTTCCCCATGCACAGCATCCGCTGCACATTTCGACACTGGGCAACGGCCCTCCAACTTCATCGTCAGATGATTTCGACCTCTCCAGACCACCGAGATAGCTTGTCGATGCAAGCCCCTTGTCGCTTTCGCGGATCTGTTCGACAAGATCCCGGACGCCATGGGGAAGTATACCGGTATAAACAGGATCGAAATGCCCCGTCCAAAGCTGAATGACCTGCAAATAGCTCAGCTTGATGCCCAGATCCCGGGCTCCTTCCACCCAGCCATGAGCCATTTCCGCAATTTCAGGTGTGTGATCGAGCAGGTGCCTTTCCCAGCGACGAATTTGCTCGACCTGTTCGGGAGAGAAGACACGGCTGGAAATCTGTTCAAATATCCATGGGCCGAATATTTCGACAACCTGCTCTACATATTGCCTCCCCATCTCCCGCGATGTCCCCTGCAGCACTACAATGGGGCCAATACTGGGAACGATCGGAACATCATCGGCGAAGGCAATTTCTCCATGCAACGTCAGTTCGGGCGCCGATGACAACGCCTGATCGGCTGCGACCGAAGGTTCTGATGACCCGGCTATATCTGCCACGATTTTCGCCGCGATGCTTTGCGCAGCGTCGAACCAGATATGCGATTTCTCGCAATCTTCCCAGGTGCGGGTCATCGGCGCGATATACATATATGTACCGCTCGCGCGACCGAGATACCATTTTGCCTTACTCAAATACAGCAAGGCCTTGTTGAAACTCTTCTGCGTATCAGCGTAAATTTCGTCACGAATTGTGATTTTTGACAAGGCATATTTCGCATCATATATAGAATAATGCGATGACGCACTTAACATGTTAAGCTCTTCAATATACCCATCAACAGATGAAATATCTTTATATTTACCCATGATATTTACATTCGGCATACACATCCACCTTAAAATATAAATAATTATGAATCAGAAATTATTATTCAAAATCTATATGAGAAACTCGAAATCCCTGAAATCGCGCTAACAGATCTCGAACAGTGCGGCCGCGCCCATGCCGCCTGCGACACACATGCTCACAACGGCCAGTCTGGCACCTCGACGTCGCCCTTCGATCAGCACATGACCGACAAGCCGCGCGCCCGTCATGCCGAAAGGATGACCGATCGCGATCGCGCCGCCATTCACGTTCAGCTTGGCCGGATCGATGCCCAACCGCTGCTGACAATAAATGGCCTGGCTGGCGAAAGCTTCGTTCAACTCCCAAATATCAATGTCTTCGACCTTCAACCCGGCGCGCGACAGCAGCTTGGGAATGGCAAAGACCGGCCCGATCCCCATCTCATCCGGTTCGCAGCCCGCCACCGCAAAAGCTCGAAAGATGCCCATCGGTTCAATGCCGTTGTCGCGCGCAACCGCACCGTCCATGAGGAGACAGGCTGAGGCGCCATCAGACAACTGGGATGCATTGCCCGCCGTAACATAGTGCCCTTCCCCCCGAACGGGTTTCAGGCCGGCCAATGCCTCGTAACTGGTCCCGGGTCGATTACAATTGTCCCTGGTTGCCGTCACCTCGACATGCGTGACCTCACCCGTATCTTTATCGACATTGCGCATGACGGTCGCAAAGGGAACGATCTCTGCATCGAACCGTCCTTCGGCCTGCGCCTGCGCAGTAAGCTTCTGACTCCGTTCAGAAAATTGATCCTGACTTTCCCGACTTACATTATATCGCCGGGCAACAATATCGGCCGTTTCGATCATTGGCATATAGAGCTCCGGCTTGGTCTCAAGGAGATAGGCATCCAACCCGTCGCTGCTGTCGTTACGACTGACAATCTGGGAAATGCTCTCCACTCCTCCGGCGACGAGTGCAGGCGCTCCATCCACGATTATGCGACCAGCAGCATGAGCCACGGCATGCAGACCGGATGCGCAGAACCTGCTGATCGTGCCGCCCGCGACAGACAACGGAAGACCCGCACGCAATGCGGCCTGACGAGCAATATTGCGGCCGGTCGTTCCTTCCGGATAACCGCAGCCGATCAGAACATCCTCTATGATGGCGGGATCCACCCCGGCACGGGCAACGGCATGCTGCACGGCATGTGCCGCCATATGCGCACCCGAAGTAATATTCATTTCCCCTCTGTGAGCCTTGGTCAACGGCGTCCGCGCCGTCGATACAATCACTGCCTCCCTCACTTTCCGCACCCCTTCTTCAAGCGGGAGCAGTTCGCCCTATTAAAAATGGCGCCACTTCACCTGACCCAGGCACGCGCCTTCTGGACAAACGACTCAATTAATTAACTGATGGTCAATTTATTGATACCGGACGTGCCATGTTTCAGCAACCCCGTGTCGCAGCGCCAGATCTTCCATAGGTCAAAGACAAGGGGGAGGAGCCAGAACCGCTCCCCCCCCTTGTTGAAGACCATATGATTTCAGCTGGGCGGCCATGGGATGCCGCCCCACATGAACACCGGGACGAGCGCTGCCAGCCCGCCCCGGTTTCGTGGATCCGGCATTCTCGCTTTCCCCGAATATATCGGGAAAAAGCCCTGCTACAGCACCTCGAAAAGGCCGGCCGCGCCCATGCCGCCGCCCACACACATGGTGATGACGACATATTTCGCACCGCGCTTCTTGCCCTCGATCAGCGCATGGCCGGTGCAGCGCGCGCCCGTCATGCCATAAGGATGGCCGATGGAGATAGAACCACCATTGACGTTCAGCAGCTCGTCGGGAATGCCGAGCCGGTCGCGGCAATAGAGCACCTGCACCGCAAAGGCCTCATTCAGTTCCCACAGGCCGATGTCGTCCATCTTCAACCCGAAGCGCCGAAGCAGCGTGGGGACAGCGAACACGGGGCCAATACCCATTTCATCCGGCTTGGTGCCCGCCACTGCCATGCCGACATAGCGACCCAGCGGCTGAAGGCCGCGCTGCTCGGCAAGCTTCGCCTCCATCACGACGCACGCGGACGAACCATCGGAAAGCTGGCTGGCATTGCCCGCGGTGATAACGCCGCCTTCAACCACGGTTTTCAGGGACCGAAGGCTATCCAGCGTCGTTTCCGGGCGATTTCCCTCATCCTTGTCCAGACGGATTGCCTTTTGCGAAATTTCGCCGGTTTCCTTGTTCTGCACGCCCATTACGGCATCGACCGCGAATAGTTCTTGATCGAAAGCGCCCGCAGCTTGTGCCGCGGCAGTACGCTGCTGCGACCGCAGTGCATATTCGTCCTGAGCTTCCCGGCTGATGCCATAACGGCTCGCCACCGTTTCCGCCGTCTGAAGCATCGGCATATACATATCCGGCACCATGGCGAGCAGTTCAGGATCGGGCGTGACCCGCATGTCCTTCGTCTGCACCAGCGAGATCGATTCAACGCCACCGGCAACAACCACATCCATGCGATCAACGACCACCTGCTTGGCCGCCGTCGCTATCGTCATCAGGCCTGAAGAGCATTGCCGGTCGATGGACATGCCGGGTACGCTATCGGGCAAGCCCGCCCGCATGGCGGCCGTGCGCCCGATGGTTGCCTGATGCCCCTGCTGCAACGCGGCGCCGACCAGACAATCATCAATCTCCGCCGGATCCACCCCCGCACGGGCCACCGCCTCGCGGATCGAATGCGCCGCCAATGTGGGGGCAGGCGTCATATTGAACGCCCCCTTATAAGCACGGCCTATCGGGGTTCGCGCCGTCGAAACAATCACAGCATCACGCATCAATATTCTCCATAATGAAAAGCTAAAATATGAAACGCATGACCCAGGTCGCAACCATTGCGGGCTTTGCTTCCCCCTCGATTTCGACCGTCACGTCATCAACACATTGGAATGTTCCGGGAGCCTTTTCTTCTATTGAAAACGCGCCCCATCTGGCTCGCACCCGCGCACCCGCCCGCACGGGATGGACGAAGCGAACACGGTCGAAGCCGATATTCACAATCACCGCCGCATCCACCCGAAGTTCCGGGGTTCTCTCTCTCAGATAAGGCAGGAGCGAGAGCGTCAGGAACCCGTGGGCCACTGTCCCGCCAAAAGGGGAATCGGCTGCGCGTACAGGATCGGTATGGATGAACTGATGGTCCATGGTCGCATCGGCGAACCGATCGATCATCGCCTGATCGACGATTTCCCAGGGGGAATAATGGACCGCGTCTTGCCGCGCGTACAGATTATAAGCCACACCGGTCATGCGAACACCTCGTTGGGCACCGAACGCGCAATATCGCTCTGCTCATCAACAAGGCGCAGCCAAGCCTCGCCGAGCGGCAATTCCGTCCTCATGAAGAAACGACATGCATATCCCATATCGGCCACCGGCCGCCTCTCATCCATCGCTTCCGCCGCGATCGCGATATCAAGCCATAGCCAGGCCACGACACCATGACCAAAGGCGCGCAAAAACAGCGTCGCATCATCAAAGGGGCGGGTTCCCGGCATTGCCCGCACCCCCTCGACAGTCGCCTCGACCTTATCCCAATAGGCCATCAGCATTTCGGCTTCGGCCTTCCACGAGGGCAGGGAGAGAGCAGACTGAGCGGTCCTGGCGATACGCTCCCGCAACAAGGTGAAGCCACGGCCATCGGCGTTAAGAATTTTCCGGCCCAGTAGGTCGATGGCCTGAATGCCCGCAGTACCTTCGTGAATGGGATTGAGACGGTTGTCGCGCCAGAGCTGTTCGACATCGAAATCCCGCGTATAGCCATATCCGCCATGGACCTGGATCGCCAGATCGTTCGCGATAAGGCCGAATTCCGACGGCCAGGATTTGGCGACCGGCGTCAACAGGCCCAGCAAGGCTTCGGCATCCTCCCCCGGCTGGTCAACCAGATCCGCGCAAAAGAGGCACAATGCGACCCCTGCTTCGGCATAGACCTTTTGCTGAAGCAACATGCGCCGGACATCCGGGTGGTTGATAATCGCCACCGGCGCGCCGCCTTTTATGCCCAGCGGCCGCCCCTGCACCCGCTCCCGCGCATAATGGACCGCATGGCGATAGCCCCGGCAAGCCAGAGCTGCGGCCCCCATGCCCACAGATATGCGCGCTTCGTTCATCATCTGGAACATCTGGGCAAGCCCCTGCCCTTCCGCGCCGACAAGCCAGCCGATCGCACCGGCGCCCTCACCAAAATTGAGCAGACAGTTGCTGGTGCCGCGATTGCCCATTTTGTGGTTGAGGCCCGCCACCGCGATATCATTTGCAGAGCCATCAGCCAGTATCTTGGGAACGATGAAGAGCGATATGCCCTTCGACCCTTCCGGCAAGGATCCGTCCTCCCGCGCTATCTTGGCCAGAACCAGATGCACGATATTCTCGCTGGCATCCTGATCGCCGCCGGAAATCCACATCTTGTTGCCGGTCAGACGATATCGTGCGCCCAGTTCATCTTCGCCATCGGCGACAGCCTTGGTACGGATATCCCCCAGGCTGGACCCCGCCTGCGGTTCGGACAGGCACATGGTGCCGAACCAGCGCCCCTCAATTTCCGGCCGGGCGAATGTTTCGATTTGCATATCGGAACCGAAGCGGGCGATCAGCCGCGCATTACCGGCCGTGAGCATGGTATAGCCGCTCGCGCTGATATTAGCGGATGCGAAGATGCTGTAGATCGCCAGAGCAAGGGACTGGGGCAGCCCCATGCCGCCGAGTTCTTCCGGGAAACTGGCCCCGAACAGCCCCATATCCGCATATCGCGCCAGCGCCGCCGCGATTTCGGGCAATATATGAACCCCGTTCTCATCCAGACAGGGTTCTTTGCAGTCCGCTTCCTTGTAACAACTCATGAAGCTGTCGGCGGCAAGTTTTGTCGCCATATCCAATATGACGCCCGCCGTCTCGCGATCCGCTCCGCTATGCTTTCCGACCCTCAGCCAATCGAATAACAGAAATTCGAGATATCCTGCTTGAACAAGAAATTCAGACATAAGCGATGATCCAGTTCTCAGGTTCAGGCGACCGCGCGCCCAAGGGACGCGAACCTTTCGAGATGATAATCCTCATCGCCAAGCTGATGCCCGATCATCGTCAAACGCTTTGCATAATGAGAAAGCGGCAATTCCCAGGTCATGCCGATGCCGCCATGCAATTGGATGGCTTCCTCTGCTACCAGCGTACCGACGCGGCCAATCGTATATTTCGCGGCCGAAACCGCCCGCTCCCGGACGGCATGATCGCTTTCCAGTGCCGCGGCGGCGTTGATGGCCGCTGACCGCGCCTGTTCGATTTCGAGCGCGACTGTCGCCATGCGATGCTGCAGCGCCTGAAACTTGCCGATCGGTGCGCCGAACTGCGTCCGGGTACGCAGATATTCGAGCGTCTGCGCCTTCAGTTCATCCATAATGCCTATGGCTTCCCAGCACAGGGCGACCGTTCCCGCCGCGATTGCCTGTTCGATGATTGCAAAGCCATTGTCGCTCAGCAAAGTGGCCCGCGCGCCGGCGAGCGCCAGCTCTCCTCCCCTTCCTCCATCGATCATCGGATAGGCGCGCACGGACAATCCAGCACATCCCGCCTCGACGAGGAAAAGGCTGATCCCGGCTGCCTCGCCCGCCGAACCGGAAATGCGCGCGGAAACCACGATCCTGTCGGCCGCCTGGACTTGCGGTACGACGGCCTTGCCGCCCGTCAGCATCCAGTCGTCGCCCGCCTTGCGGGCAACACAGGAGATCGCCGCAGGATCATAGCGGCTGTCCGCTTCCTCATGGGCGAACGCCAGCAATTTCGTGCCAGCAATGACTTCGCCGACCAGCTCCTCCTGCCCTCCCGCGAGGATAAGGGCATGGCCGGCCATCAACACGCCCAGAAACGGTTCGACGATCAGCCCGCGACCGATTTGATCAAACACCAGAGCTATGTCGAAACCACCGCCGCCAAAGCCTCCGCCAGTCTGGGGAAACAGCATGCCCGCAATCCCCATTTCGGCAAGGGCCGCCCAGTGATCGGGCGACCAGCCCATGCCGGACCCGCTTATCCGGTGCCGCGTTTCCATCGGATAGCGTTGCTGAACATAGCGCGCCAGAATATCCGCGACCATCTGACGATCTTCGGAATAGGAAAAGTCCATGGTCAGAGCTCCAATATGGCCTTGGTAATGATCTCGCGCTGCACCTCGTTGGAGCCGCCGAAGATCGAGAGCTTGCGGTTGTTGAAATAGTCGGCCGACACCGGCGCCGCATATTCGGGGCCGACAGCTTCGCCCTCATAGCCTTCGTCCAGTGCCTCGGAGACGAAAGGCTGTGCATAGGGACCAAGCGCCCTTCGCATGAGGCTGGTGATTTCCTGTCTGATCTCTGTGCCGCGTATTTTCAGCATGGAGCTTTCGGCAACCGGCGCCGCCCCTTTTCCCGCAGCGGCAAGAACCCGCAAATTGGTCGTTTTCATATTTTCGAGATCGATTTCCAGCCGGGCCAGCCGGGCGACGAACAAGGGATCCTCCAGCAGCGGACGCCCGTTTTTCTTTTGCCTGGACGCAATCGCCTTCAATTCCCGAAAAGCGGCCATGGAGACCCCCACACCGGCAATGTTGGTGCGTTCATAGGTCAGGAGATATTTTGCATAGGTCCAGCCCCTGTTCTCCTCCCCCACCAGATTTTCGACCGGCACGCGCACGTCGCTGAAGAACACCTCGTTCACCTCATGCTCGCCATCGAGCAGGATGATCGGACGCACCTCGACGCCCGGCGTTTTCATGTCGATCAGCAGGAAGGAAATGCCTTCCTGTTTCTTTCCTTCACTGGATGTGCGGACGAGACAGAAGATCATGTCCGCATATTGCCCCAGCGTGGTCCATGTCTTTTGCCCGTTTACGACATAATGATCCCCGTCCCGCACCGCCGCACATTTGAGGCTGGCGAGATCGGACCCGGCGCCGGGTTCCGAATATCCCTGACACCACCAGTCGGTGCCGTCGAGGATGCGGGGAAGCCAATGGCGCTTCTGTTCTTCCGATCCATATCTGATCAGCACGGGCCCCAGCATCGATACGCCGAAGGGAATGATGCGCGGCGCGTGCGCCAACGCCGTTTCCTCGTCGAAAATGGCGCTCTGACCAACTGTCCAGCCCGGCCCGCCATAATCGACAGGCCAATGATGGGCCAGCCAGCCACGCTCATTGAGAATGGCATGCCATTGCTCATAATCCTGTTTGGTCAGTCTTTTCCCCGTCCGGACTTTGCCGGACAGGCTTTGGGGCAGTTTGTCGCGCAGGAATGACTGTACTTCCCTGCGGAACTCTTCCTCTTCAGGTGAGAAGCTCAGATCCATCGATCCCTCTTTCGACATGTGGTTGAAGAACTATCGGCGGTTCGAGAACTACCGGTGGTTCGAAATTTGCTGGCCCGGCATGGTCCGGTCTGTGTCAGCGATCGAGCGGCCTGCCTTCGTCCGCACACTGCAACAGCAAGGGCGACAGCGAGAACCCCTCTCCCAACCTGTCCTGATACTGGCGCAGCCCGCTCACAATCCTGTCGAGCCCGATCTGCCCCGCCCAGAACATCGGCCCGCCCGTATGCCGTGGCCATCCATAGCCATAGAGCCAGACGACATCGATGTCGGAGGCGCGCTGGGCGATGCCTTCCTCAAGGATTTTGGCGCCCTCGTTCACCATTACATATAATGTGCGGACCATGATCTCCTCATCGGAAATCTCGCGCGCGGAGACCCCGACCCCGGCCCGGAACTGTTCAACGATTTCCTGTGCCGCAGCCGAAGGAGACGGTTTGCGTTTCTCGTCATAATCATAAAATCCGCCGCCGGTCTTCTGACCCCAGCGGCCGACGGCGTTAAGCGCATCGCGTACGGATTCGATCCGGGTGGGATCGCGATGCCAGCCGATATCGACCCCGGCAAGATCGATCATCTGCAACGGCCCCATCGGCATGCCGAGTTCGACCGAAACGCGATCGACCTGCGCAGGCGTCGCGCCTTCGACCAGCATCTCGATTGCACCGTCAAGGCGGGGCGTGAGCATGCGATTTCCTATGAAACCGTGGCAAACGCCGGAAACGACCGGCACCTTGCCGATTCTCCGGCCCAGAGCCATGGCGGTCGCGAGCACATCGGGGGCCGTCTTGTCACCACGAACCACCTCAAGCAGCTTCATGATATTGGCGGGCGAGAAAAAGTGCATGCCCACCACATCCTGCGGGCGCCCGGTGCAGGCGGCAATCGCGTTCACGTCGAGATAGGATGTGTTGGAGGCGAGGATAGCCCCCGGCTTTGCAAGCTTGTCCAGACGGCCGAAAATATCCTGCTTTACATCCATATTTTCGTACACGGCCTCAATGATGAGATCGCATTCCGAAAGCGCCCCGAAATCGAGCGTGGGAGAAAGCAGACCCATTGCTTTCTCCAGCTGTTCGGATGTCATCCGCCCCTGGCGACCGTCGCCTCATAATTTTTCCGCATCACGCCCGTGCCGCGGTCCAGCGCCTCCTGCGTCATCTCAACGATCGTCACGGGAATGCCTGCGGACAGGAAATTCATCGAAATGCCGCCCCCCATCGTGCCGGCGCCGATCACACCGACATGCGCAATTTCGCGCGGCTGCGTTTCCTTGGGCAGGTCATCTATCCTGGCGGCCTGCCTTTCCGCGAAAAAGGCATGGCGCAACGCCTGGGACTGGTCGCCTGCGAGCAGCCGGGCGAAAAGTTCGCGCTCTTTGGCCTGTCCCCGATCGATCGGAAGTTCCGTCGCCGCCTTCACCGCTTCGACACAGGCCAGCGGCGCTTCGAGCTTCGCTATTTTACGGGCGTTCGCGGCAAGGAAATTATCGAAAACCGCACCGTCCGCCTCAACGGTCAGGTCGCCGGTACGGCGTATGGCCGTTACCGAACGCGCCATGGCGATCGCCTGTTCCAGCAGCGCATCGGCAGCGGCCAGAGCATCGACCAGCCCCAGCTGTTGCGCCCTGGACGCGGAAATCGGTTCCCCGGACACTATCATGTCCAACGCCACTTCGCCCCCCACCAGACGCGGCAAACGCTGGGTGCCGCCCGCACCGGGCAGAATACCCAGCTTCACCTCCGGCAAGCCCATTTTCGCCGACGGAACGGCCACCCGGCAATGGCAACCGAGCGCGACCTCCAGCCCGCCCCCCAGTGCCATCCCGTTAATGGCGGCGACCACCGGCTTGGAAGAGGCCTCGATCGCATCGACAAGCTGCGGCAACCCCGGCTCGGCCAGCGCCTTACCGAATTCTGTAATATCGGCACCGCCGCTGAACATCTTGCCGCGACCGGTTATCACAATGGCCCGTACCGCCGCATCGGCCTGCGCCGCCGCGATCGCATCGGACAGGCTGGCGCGGACTTTCTCCCCCAGCGCGTTGACGGGCGGATTGGCTATGGTGATGACAAGAACATCGTCGTGAAGCTGCGTTTCGATCATGTGCAAATCTTTCCTCAGAATGTGGAGACGCCCACCTTGCGGGGCGCGGCAAAGGGATGAGATGTCGACAGCCCGCCATCCACAACCAGCGCATGTCCGTTGATGTAGCTGGCTTGGGAGGAGGCCAGAAAAGCGATCGCTTGCGCCAGTTCCTGCGGCTCTCCTCCGCGTTGCGTCGGGTTGAGCTGACCGATCAGCGTCTCGCGTCCTTTTGCGCGCGCGGCATCGTACAGCCCCTGCGTCATGCCTGTTTCGACAAGGCCGGGGCAAACCGCGTTGACACGTATCCCGGTGCCGGTCAGTTGCTGCGCTGCCGACTGCACCAGATTGATGACTCCTGCCTTGGACGCCGAATAAGCGGGACCACCCGCCCCCGCGCGCAATCCGGCGACGGACGCCGTGCAGATGATGGCCCCCGCCGTCCCGGCATCGAGCATCGCCTGCGCGCCATATTTAATGGCAAGAAATGAACCGATCAGATTGACTTGCAGGATTTTCATCCAGTCATCCGCAGTCTGCTCGAACAGCCCCGCCAATCCGCCACTGATTCCGGCATTGGCGACGACAATGTCTATGCCCCCCCATTGCCGGACTGCGGCGGCCATCAGCGCGCACACATCATCATCGTTGCCAGCATCGCCGCGCCGGGCGATGATGCTTTCATGGCCCTCGGCGGTTTCCACCACCCCGTCGCTCAGGTCGAAGGCCAGCACATGCGCGCCCTCATCCGCAAGCAGCCGCGCCGTCGCCCGCCCGATGCCCGAAGCCGCGCCGGTTACAACGGCGCTCCTGCCCACAAAGCGGCCGGTCACAAGCCGCCCTTTATTGTGGCTCCGCCATCTACGACGATGGACTGTCCCGTCACATATGCGCCTGCCTTCGACGCCAGAAACACCGCCGCACCCGCGATATTTTCCGGCTCCCCGATACGGCCCAACGGCGTTACACGCCTGAGTTCGGCCTCCGCTTCGGGATCTTCCCACAAGGCACGCGCGAAATCGGTGCGGATAACGCCGGGTGCAATCGCATTGACGCGAACATTGAACGGCCCGAATTCGATAGCGAGATTGCGCGCCAGCTGAAAATCGGCAGCCTTGGAAATATTATAAGCGCCGATCACCTCCGATCCCACCAAACCGCCGATCGACGATATGAGGATGATCGCCCCTTCCTTCCGTTGCTTCATCTCCGGCGCGACCATGGTGATGAGCCAATGATTGGCCAGCACATTATTGTCGAAAATCTTGCGGAACTGCTCGTCCGTAATGCCGGACATCGGCCCGTAATAGGGGTTGGATGCAGCATTGCAGACGAGAATGTCGATTTGCCCGAACCGCTCACGCGTTTGCGCGACCAGAGCCTCCAGCGCGGCTTTGTCGGAAAGGCTGGCGGCGATCGCAACGGCACGTTCCGCCCCGCATTTTTCGTTGATCTCTGCGGCGGTTCGATCGCAGGCATCCTGTTTGCGGCTGGAAATGATCACATTCGCGCCCGCGCCGGCAAAGGCTTCCGCAATGGCGCGTCCGATGCCCCGCGATGATCCCGTGACGATGGCGGTCTTGCCGCTCAGGTCGAACAAATCCATCTCTCTCTCCCGTTTAGTTCGGCGCACCCGCCATGCAGGCCCGATTCCATGCTTCCCGTGCAAGCGGGCCGATTTTCGCGATCATGATGTCTGCTTCACGGCTGGAGGCATTGCCGTCTGCCGCCCGTTTCCTGATTCCCTGAAGAATGCAGACCATGCGAAACAGATTATAGGCGAAGTACCAGGACAGGTCCGGCAACCGGTCACGGCCGACCGCCAGACAATAGCGCTCAACCGCCTGATCGAGCGTCATCACCCCCTCCTCCGCCAGATCCAGCCCACCCAGCCAGGAACGCCCGTCGGCGGGCATGATCCAGTTCATGGCGAGATAGGTAAAATCGGCCAGCGGATCCCCGATCGTTGCCAATTCCCAGTCGATTATCGCCAGAATCTCCGGCCGGTCATGGGCGAAGATCAGGTTATCGATACGATAATCGCCATGGATGATGGACGTACGCGCCTGCTCCGGCGCGGAACACGGCAACCACTCGATCAGCCTTTCGATTTCGGTGATCTCATCGGTTTGCGCGGCCCTGTACTGCCTCGTCCAGCGCGCCACCTGACGCTGGAAATAATTGCCCGGGCGCCCGAAATCGGCCAGTCCCAGCACCTCATGATCGAGCATGTGAAGCCGCGCCAGCATGTCGATCATCGCGTCATAATAGCTGCGGCGATCGGCTTTCGCGATGTCCGGCAGCGCCCCGTTCCAGAAGCTGCGCCCGTCAACCATTCCCATAATGTAGAACATGGCGCCGATAACGCCCCGGTCCTCACATAACGCAAAGGGCTGGGGCACCGGAAAACCTGTCGGGTACAAGGCGGAGATCAACCGATATTCCCTGTCGACCGCATGCGCGGAGGGCAGCAGGTCGCCAAAGGGCTGGCGCCGCAACACATAGCTGCAACCATCCGCATCGATCCTGTATGTCGGATTGGATTGCCCGCCGGGAAATTTCTCAACCCCCGCTATGACCGGGCAATCCGGGACAGCCCCCTGCATCCAGTGCTGGAGCGCCACCTCGTCAAGATCACTCATTGCCCGGCCTGATATCGCTTGAATTCGGCACGGGCGATTGCCCGCCGGTGCACCTCATCCGGCCCATCGACAATGCGCATCGTCCTCAGGCCTGCCCACATCCGGGCAAGTTCGAAATCGGGCGAGACCCCGGCCGCGCCATGCGCCTGTATTGCGTCATCCACGATGCGCAGCGCCATGGCGGGCGCCTGCACCTTGATCATCGCGATCTCATTCCGCGCGGCCTTGTTCCCCGCCTTGTCCATCATATCCGCAGCCTTCAGGCAAAGCAGCCGGGTCATCTCGATCTCGATGCGGGCATTCGCCACCCGCTCTTCCCAGACCGAATGCTCGGCAATGGCTTTCCCGAAGGCGGTGCGCGACACGAGACGCTGTGCCATCATGTCCAGCGCCTCCTCGGCCGCCCCGATCGTTCGCATGCAATGATGGATACGCCCCGGACCCAGCCGGCCCTGTGCGATCTCAAAACCGCGCCCTTCGCCCAGAAGGAGATTACCCGCCGGTACGCGCACATTTTCAAGTAACACTTCCGAATGACCATGCGGCGCATCGTCATAACCAAAGACCGAAAGGTTGCGCCGGATCGTCACGCCGGGCGTATCGAGCGGCATCAGGATCATGCTTTGCTGTTCATGCCGCACGGCGTCCGGGTTGGTCTTGCCCATGACGATCGCGATCTTGCAGCGGCGATCCCCGGCACCGGATGACCACCATTTGCGGCCGTTGATGACATAATCGTCACCATCCCGGCTGATGGAGGTGCGTATATTGGTGGCATCAGAGGAAGCCACTTCGGGTTCGGTCATCAGGAAGGCGGAACGGATTTCTCCATTCATCAACGGCGCCAGCCAGCGATCCTTATGCGCCCTTGTGCCATATTTATGGAGCACCTCCATATTGCCGGTATCCGGCGCCGAGCAGTTGAAAATCTCGGACGCCCAATGGATGCGACCCATTTCTTCGGCGCAGAGCGCATATTCGAGATTGGTCAGCCGCTCACCGGAAAAGACGAAACTCTCATCGACATGCGCGCCACCATGGGAGGGCGGCAAAAAAAGGTTCCAGAGCCCTTCCGCCTTCGCCTTCGCCTTCAGATCTTCGACCAGCTTCGGGGATACCCAGCGGTCGCCGCTGCCGACTTCCCGTTCATAGGCATGCATGAGCGGGCGCACATCGCGGTCGATAAATTCCCTGACAAGACCGCGATATCGAGCCTGCCGCTCGGTGAAAGAGAAATCCATATCCGCCCCTCCGCATCATTGGTAACAGATGCATACTTCTGATTCGAAAAATTTTCCAGAGGCTATCGGATCACCTATTAATCCGCAACCACCAGGTTAATTACCGCCTATATCATAATGAAAACGATATCCGGTCGCCACATCTACCACAAACTCACATTTCAAAAATGGAAAAACAGGCAAGCCCTTCCCCCTTCCCGGCACCACCCGTCCGCCGCCGCCGCCCGACGCACGACGACCGACACCGGCCCCACCCCACGGCTCGACAGGCCCTGCGAAATTAGGGATAGGTTTTTGATGACAAGATCCGAACAGAAGGTCGCGATGCCTTCACCACCGCCCAGGCCACCCCTCTCCCGCTTCGAGCGGCAACGCGAACGCATTCTGGATGCAGCCACCATGCTGCTCAATCAACGCGGCGTTGCGGGAATGACTTTGCAGGAAGTGGCCGAGCAACTCGGGCTCAAAACGACAGCCGTGACCTATTATTTTCGATATAAGGAACAGCTGATCACGGCTGTATTCGAAGATAGTCTGACACGGCTCAAAGCAATGGCAGACGAAGCGGCAAAGGCGGCCACGCCACGCCAGCGCGTCGACCGATATCTGCAAATATACTTTGCCCATTATGCAGCAGGCCTGCGCGGTGAAACCCGCCCGCTTGCGATACTCTCGGAGATCAGGGCACTCGAAAATGACGCGAGCAGCCATTTGATAGCGCGATATCAGTCGATATTCCGCTTAGTACGCGCCTTTTTCGGGCCAACGGACACCCCGGAACAGAAACTCACCCTGACAGGACGGGCGCAGATGCTGAACGAGGCGATTTTCTGGTCCGCTATTTGGCTCAAACATTATGAAATTGCCGATTTCGACAATGTTCGCCGTCAGTTCATGCAGATTCTGGATGGCGGAATAGCGGGAACGCCCGACAATATCGAGCTGCCTCCGTTGCGCTCCACAACCCGCGTTGACGCTGGCGACAGCTATGCATCCTTTCTGAAAATAGCGACGCGCCTGCTCAACGAGGTTGGCTATAAGGGCACGTCAATCGACCGGATCGCGGCCGAGCTCAACCTCACCAAGGGCAGCTTTTACCATCACCTCCCGACCAAAGACGACCTCATCCTGCAATGTTTTGAAAATAGTTACAAAAGGTTATGGGAACTATATGAGCAGGCCACGCAGGCCCGGCTAAGCAAATGGCACACCCTGATTTCCATTATCGCAAACGCCATGAAATATCAGTTCGAAGGGGATTACCCCCTGCTGCGCACCACGGCCCTGCAGGCGTTGCCAGACAATGTTCGACATATCCCCTACGAACATTTTCAATCGACAACATTATTTCTCACCGGCCTCATCGTCGATGCGTGCGGGGAAGGCGCGGTGCGAAACATAAACCCGCTGATCGCGAGCCACATCATCATGTCCACAATCAACTCTGCATTCGATATTCGATCATGGGCGGCCAAACAGGACATGGAGCAGGCGGTAGGTACTTATCTGCAGGGCATTACGCACGGAATATTCGATCCGGCGCAGCCTGCATAATCCACGCAGGCAAGAGCGCTTACACCTCTGGACCTTATGTGGACCCGCCACCATCAGTCCGGCCGCCCAACCTTACGGTTCGATCGCCTTCGCCCATTATTGCCCGCACCATCCTCCCGGAAACAGAGCCTGCCGGCCAGAACCGCCGACAGGCCCCTGTTTTCGCAATTACGCAATGAAGCAATATTGACCGCCAAGATCCACATCATTGGCGTCATCGTGCAACCTCAAGGCCAGCAGCTCCTCCGGCTGCAGATGGGGATCGCCAAGTTTTGCCTCGGCAACCAGTTCGAGACGCCGGGCGACATCATCAAACAGCCGCGTCGCAAGAATTTTCGCCAATGTGGGAGTGGCCTGGCTCAGAACACCGCCCGGCGTTCCCGTCAGGATCATATCGCCAGCCTTCAGGTCCATGAATGTCGCAATCTGGGTCAAGGTTTCCGGCGCCTTGTACACCTGATCGGCGCTCTTCGCGGATTGTCGCGTCGCCTGACGATAATCCAGCGAGAAACTCAGATTTTCGAGAATTTTCGAGACCTCGTCGCGCTCCATCCAGTAAAGTACCGGACCGGTCGGGCAAAAGGTGCGATAGCTCTTGCCCTGGAACCATTGCAGGAAGGACGCGCCGAACATCATGTCGCGTGCACTGACATCATTGCAAAGAGTGACAGCAGCAACATAGTCGCCGATATTGGAGGCATCCACCTTCGTGCCCGCCGTGACTTCCTTGCGCAGAATAATGCCGATCTCGGCCTCATAATCGAGCAATTCAACGCCCTCGGGGCGGACAATATCGTCATAGGGCCCGGAAAGGGAAGAACTTGCTTTTGCAAAAAAGAGATTGGCCTTGCGCGTATGATGCCCGGATTCCTGCGCATGATCGCTATAGTTCAGGCCCTGACAGATAAGACTGGCATCCCCGGTCACCGGACTGGAAAGATGCCGCGCCTCAATGGATAGAGTCTCCCCCGCTTTCGCAGCTCCCACAGCCTGATCGAGCTCGCCCAGAAATTCCGCGGTCGTCCCTGCGTCCGACAACAGCCGGACCTGCACCATATCATCCGGCTTGTGGGGGGCCGCCGTTAAAAGCTCCCCGAACTGATAGCGTCCTTCATTGTTGATGCGAACCAATAATCTGGCCATCGCCACCTCCTCATCATTCTTGGTTAATCAATCCAGCCAGGGCCGGGGCGGAAGCAGCATCGCATCCATGAGTTCCCGAACGGGCGGCGGCGCACCATCGGGAGCGGGACCGGGCGGGCGCATCGAGGCGGGAAGATCATCCCCCCACGCCCATAGTCCAGCACGATCAAGGGCGTGGAAGCCGACTGGACAATCGGCCGTCATCACATCACCGTCGGCATAATGTTCCCATTCGTCTCCCGCCGGGTCCTTCCAGTAATCGAAGATCTGGCTACCCAGCACATGCCTTCCGATCCCCCAGAAATGCTCCCATCCGCGCGCCCGGAGATATTGCTGCCCCTGCCCCACCGCGTCGATGTCGATGGCTTCAGTGGAAATATGCAAAATGGCCGGCGCAGGCCCGAAGCTGATCGCTAATGCATGATGGTCGGCAGGCTTATCGCCACGGTCGAAACGGAAGAAGCCAAGACCGATTATACCGCTTTGGGTCTGCAACAGGTCGCTGGCCAGATAGCCGAAATTCTTCGTGTACCAATGCACCGTCTCCTCGAAGAACGGCGTCTGCAACACGATATGCCGGACCCCTTCGACCATCGCAGGTTCAAGCGGCGGGCGCACGCCGGCATTGACGCGAGGCTTATCCCAGGGCGTGTTATTGACATTGATCGCCTCGCGCGGAACGAAGGCCTTCGCCGGTTCAAAGCCATGGACCAGGTCAATCTGATAGCCATTGGGATCGACGAGACGCAGCACCCGGCCGCCGCCCGGCTTGTCGTTGTCCATCGGCGCAACACCATGCTCCGCACCGAGAATATCAAGATCGCCGCCATCAGCAGCAACGAGGCCGAAGCCCAGAAACGCATCGCGCGTGGAAGGGATCAGTTCAACACAATAGGGCCGGTCGCCAAAGCCCCGGAAAAAACTGCTTGGGCCTTCATGACTCACCTTCGTAAAGCCGAAATCCTCCAGGAAACGCGACATTATTTCGACATTTTGCCGCTCCAGCACGACATATGCCAGTGCATCGGCTTTTACCGTCGGGACGATGTCGTCAAACGGGTTCAATGGCTCAACCATAGTCAGGCTCCTCTTATCTGGTCTATGATTGCGAACGGGTCCGACGGCGCCTCGTTACCGCGCCAGGCAACATAATGATCGGGCCTTACCAGCACGAGATCGCGCTCATAGACGGTGCGCGCATTGGCATCCCGCACATCGACCAGCTTGATCGGCACCCCATGTTCAGCAGCGGCTTCCAGCAGGCCGTCCACATCCAGTTCCGCGAACCGGACAAGCGTGAAACCCTGACCGAACAGGTCGAACATCGCATCGCCCGACTCCAGAAAAACGTGCGGCGCACGCCCCCCAGGCCATGTCGTCGGAACCAATCGGACACGTTCCCACTCGGGCTCGTCAGCCTCAGAACATATGATCGGCGAACCATGATAGCGGCAGCCAAGTTCGAGACCGAGCGACTCATTCTCCGCATTGCCGAGGTCATAGATTAGTTTCGAAAGGCGGGACCGCGCAGCCGCTCCGGCATCGCTGTCCTCATGAACCTCGGGAGTATAGCATTCGGCGATTTTTAAACGCACAGCCATATTCTGCATCGACGAATCGACCATGAGCTGGGCAATCGGTCGCCGCTCGGTATCGATCGTCTGAAGCAGGCGTTCGCCACCCCACCCCTGCAACACCGCAGCGAATTTCCAGGCGAGATCAGCAGCCTCCCCTATGCCGGTGTTCATGCCATAGCCTCCGGTCGGGATGAGTTGATGCATTGCATCTCCTGCAAGCCAGACCCGGCCCCGGCCGCTGCCGGAAGCCACCACAAGATGCGGAGACCATGCATTGGCCTGCAGCACCTCCAGCGGGAATTCCCGGCCCAGCGCGCGATAGACGATTTGCTTCGGATCGATCGCCGCATCGTCCGCATCCGGCGGCAGCAGGCTGTGCAATGTCCAGATTTCCTCATCGTCCTGCGCGATGAGCGTCGTCCCATCCGGCGTCTGATAATGCCATGCGACACCGAAACGCTGGAGAAAATCCTTAGCCGACGACCGAAAATGGGTCATGTAGACGCGTGCCACGTTGAACTTGCCGTTCAGCTCGAAGCCGAGCTTTTCACGAACCAGACTACCACCGCCATCGCAACCGGCCAGCAATTGGCAACGAAGCTGATGGCGATCGCCAGTTGCCACCTCCAGAGCGGTTACAGTGACGCCCTGCTCGTCCTCGACAAAATCCTCGAAGGCCCAGCCGAAACGCACCTCCGCCAGCGGCGATGCCTGAAGCAAATCGACCAGCGCAGGCTCCAGAACCACCTGACTGAGCCGCATATTCGGCTCCAGCGGCTGCGTCCCATCATTATGGCGCCGGATATGCTCACGCCATTCGTAGACGTTCGGATAGTGAAAACGGGCCAGCTCCCATTCGCTGAGCCGCGTAACCCAGGACACGTCCATGCAATTTTCGCGCGGCACAGCACGGTCGCGGATCAGTTCAGCGACACCGAGTCTCCGGAAATGCTCCATGCTCCGGCCATTTGTCACATCCATTTTCGGATGCCTTGTGGTCGTCGGGTTGCGTTCGATCACGAGCACCCGGATCCCACGCGCTTGAAGGTCCAACGCCGTGGCCAGCCCGACCGGGCCACCGCCAGCGACTATGACAGGGAACTCCTGCTGCATTTCCATTAACAAACACCCTCCTCCAGACCAGCCTCAATGACTGTGTCGGGTATCCGGTTATCACGCGGATCGGAGAGTGTCTATTTAATTTCTACACACGTAGTATTTTATCGAAAAAACACGCGCTCGATAATATTCCAGAAGGCAGCCTGAACCTTTGGATCTTCCAGGCGATATCCGGTTGTCAGCTCAATTTCACCACGCAATGACGAAAGGGCGGAGACGGCGCCAATCATGATATAATAAAGTAGATCAGGCTCCCCCTCGATCATCTCACCGTCAGCCTGAGCCTGCACAAGCCGCGGCTTGGCGCTTTCCCGGATTCGGGTGAGATAATTATCGATCATCCAGCGCATACGCTCCTCATTTCCATACATGGAACGCAGCATGAAATTGTGAAACGCCGGATTGGCGGTCGTGAAATTGAAATAGGCCAGAAATTCGACCCGAACCTGGTCCTTCGCGGACAGACCGGAGTTTGCCGGCACCTCGGCACCCAGCATTTCCCCCAGCCCCCATTCGGCAACCGCCTTCCAGAGGGCATCCTTATTGCTGAAATGATAGGTTATGAGTGTGAAATCCAGACCTGCGCGCTCTCCTATCCGGCGCATGCTGGCGCCATCGAAACCGCGCTCTGCAAACTCGTCGAGAGCCGCCGACAGGATTGCCAGACGGGTATCGATCGATCGCCGCTGCTCGCGCCGCTTGGACTTGCGACGCTGTGCCGGCTGCGGCGGCGCATCGGTAGCGGTCGCCGGCACCCGGCGCTCCGCAGACTTAGACCCGGCACGCACGGCGCCCGATCCTGTGGAGGTTTTCTCATTCATGACAATCACCCATAGGGGCAAGCCTTTGGGTTGAAAAGCGCGATCCAGATCCCGCACGAACCCGCTCCGATTGGTATCGGCAGACCATCGTTCACATAATTTCTACGATCGATGTATTTTTAATTGACTGTGCCATTGAATCGCTCCATTAAAACGCTCAGGAGAGGGCAGTCGGTCCGCACCTTGCCTACCCAAAGAGCAAGAAACGCGGCCGCCTCCCAGAAGAACGAAGATATCTCGCTTTATCCAAGCGTCGATAAAATGGTTGAGCATTTGATCGAGGAACCATCACCTCGACTACGAATATTGCACACCTAATAAGGGAGGAGAGGAAATAATGAAAAAGTTTCCAATTCAGTTATTGCTGACAACAACCGCCTTAAGCCTGTCCGGCACTGCACTTGCGACTGAAACAGCACAGGAATCTGGATCAAATTCTTTCGACGAGATCATCGTTACCGCCCAAAAGCGCAGCGAACGTCTTTCGGACGTTCCCCTTTCGGTAACAGCCGCTAGCGGCGCACAGCTCGCGCGGCAGAACATAACATCGGCAGCCGATCTGGAACGGATCGTGCCCGGTTTCAGCTATCAGCAGAGCAGCTATGGCCCGCCGGTCTTTTCCATTCGCGGAATCGGCGTTTACGACACCTTCGTAGGCATGTCACCAACAGTGACGGTTTATGTCGATCAGGTGCCGCTGCCCTATCTCGCCATGGCCGCAGGTGCCTCCGTCGACCTTGAGCGGGTGGAAGTGCTTAAGGGACCGCAGGGAACATTGTTCGGGCAGAACGCCACAGGCGGCGCGATCAATTATATCGCCGCAAAACCCACCCGGGAGATGGAGGCCGGTCTGGACCTCACCTATGGCCGGTTCAACCAATTTGATGGGCAGGTCTTCGTCAGCGGCCCGCTGTCGGACACGGTACGGGCGCGACTGGTCGTACGCCATGAGGGGCGCGGCGGGTGGCAGCGCAGCCTTTCCCGCCCAGGTGACAAGCTCGGCGATCGCGACTTCACCACCGCACGCCTTCTGCTTGACTGGGAACCCAATGATCGCGTGACGTTTTCCTTCAACGCCAATGGCTGGCTCGACAAGTCCGAGACGCAGGCGGCGCAATTTGTCGAATTTGCCCCCGCAGTGCCGAATGGAGTACCGATTTCACTTCCGCTCGCCGATTATCCGGTCGCCCCCAAAGATCCACGCGCGGCTGACTGGGTAGACAATCACCGGCTCAAGCATGACGATTCCATGGGGCAGCTGTCGCTGCGCATCGATTATCGCTTCGATGACGATACGACCCTCACCTCGATTTCCTCCTATGCCCATTACAAGGCCAATGCGACCCTGAATACCGATGGTACGCGCGGTATCGATGTGATGGGGAGTTTTGTCCCCAACTTCCTCATGAACCCGCACGCTGTCATTGACTCGACCTCTCAGGAACTGCGTCTTGCAGGTGAGATAAGCGGTATCAAATACACGCTCGGCGGCAATTACCAGCATGACACGATCGATTATGTCGAACGGTTGATCTACAATGGCAGCAATTCCGGGGCGACCTTCCCTTGGGGAACCTTCTTCAACAACCGCCAGCAAAACATCAATTATCAGCATATCGAAACCGCATCCGGTTTCGCCAACCTCGAATATCCGCTGTTGCCGCAGCTGACCATCACCGGCGCGATGCGTTATTCCTACCAGTGGAGGCGTTTCCACGGCTGTACCGCCGACGGTGGAGACGGCGCCATGGCGGAGGCATTTTACGCACCGATACCGGGCAACAGCATGGCTGCGCCGGGCGAGTGCATCACCTGGACATCCAGCGCAAACCCGACCCGCCTCCCCGATGGCGTCAGAAACAGCCTCAATGAGGATAATGTCTCGTGGCGAGCCGGCCTGAACTGGAAACCGGGCAACAATACCCTGATTTATGCCAATGCGACGAAAGGCTATAAATCCGGATCTTTCACCCCCCTTCCCGCCGTGGTCGCAAGCCAGCTTGCCCCGGTGACGCAGGAATCGGTTCTGGCCTATGAAATCGGGGCGAAAACCAGCCTGCTGAACAATCATATTCAGCTTTCAGGCGCTGCGTTTCACTATGATTACCGTAACAAGCAGATATTGGGCTATAAGGTTATCGACCCCTTCGGCCCTCTGCCTTCTCTGCAAAACGTCCCCAAGGGTAAGGTCGACGGCTTCGAACTCGAATTGACGCTGCGCCCCTTCAGGGGCCTGAGGCTTAGCAGCGGCTTATCCTATGTCGATAGTCAGGTTGACGGTTCGGCCTCGACGTTCAACCCCTATGGCGTCCCGATCGACATTAACGGCGAAAAATTCCCCAATGCTCCTACATGGCAATCGGTCACGGACGCGCAATATGACTTCTCTCTCTCTGGCAGGCTGAATGCGTATCTGGGGGCGAGCGTCAATGCACGCTCGCACACCTATGCCGCCTTTGGCGAGAACCCGAATTTCCGCATCGACGGCTATGCGTTGGTCGGCCTGCGCGCCGGTCTGGAAAGCGCCAACGGCCATTGGCGGGCCCAAATATGGGGCAATAACGTCGGCAACAAATTCTATGTGATCAACGTATCGCACCTGACCGACACAGTAGCACGCACCACCGGTATGCCGGCAACTTACGGTGTGACCCTTAGCTTCAGATATTGAGAAACTCTGTAGCTACCTGTTTTTCAAGGAGAAAAAGATGGCTTCGAACGCAGCACTGGTTGAGATTCCCAGAGTCGTGGCTCCGGAAGTACTGACCAAAGAAATACTTGTAGAGCGGGCCCGGGCACTGGCGCCCGAAATTGCCGCACTCGCGCGGGAAACGGAGCAGGCGCGCAAACCGCTAGACAGCGTCATTCGGAAACTGGACGAAGCGGGGCTTTTTACGCCGCTTACCCCCCGGCGCTGGGGTGGCCCGGAACTCGGCCTCGATACCCAGCTTGAAATTGTCGAGATCATCAGTTCCGCCTGCATGTCCACCGGGTGGGTCACCGCCTTTTATATCGGCCACCATATCTTCGCGTGCCGATTCAGCGAGCAGGCACAGGCCGAAATCTTTGCCGACGGGCCGCGCTGCCTGCTCCCGGCCAGCACCAGCGCGATGATGACCGTAAAGACCGTCCCCGGCGGATGGGAACTGAGCGGCAAGGCAACCTGGGGATCAGGGATCATGCATGCCGACTGGGTCATGGTCGGCGGCGTTGCCGAGGACGGCGCCCGAACCTTCCTTCTGCCGGCCAGGGACGTGATCTGCCAGGATGTCTGGCATGTGGCCGGAATGGCGGGAACAGGAAGCAATGACATCGTCGCCGACAAGGTCTTCGTCCCCAGCCATCGAAGCGAGTTGTACACGGATTTTCTGGATGGCACGACCGAAGGAGCCCGCATCCATGACAACCCCATGTATCGCGGGCCGCTGATGCCGCTCATTTACAGCGAGATTATCGGCATCTTCAGCGGCGGCCTGAAGGGCGCGCAGACAAATTTCGCAGAAACGATCAAGAAGCGCGTCATCACCCACACCGGCCAGACCGTCAATGAGCGCCCGCAGGCACATATCCAGGTTGGCCAGTCCTTTGCCGCCCTGGACGTCGCCCAGCAACTGGCGCGCACGATCGTGCATCGCACGCAGGAACTGATCGCCACCGGCGACAATGCGCTTGAGAAACGGATAGCACTCAAGGCCCTGACCGGCTTCGTAACCGATCACTGCCGCCGCTCCGTCAATGAAATGATCAATCGTGGCGGGTCCTCCATGTTCCTCAACGAACGCCCCCTGCAGCGCTTCTTCCGCGACATCAACATGGTCGCGGTCCACGCGCATTGGGATTGCGAAATCGGCTATGAGCAGCTCGGACGCAACTTCGTTGGATTGCCGCCGACCAACCCGCTCCTCTGATCGGCTCAGGAACGAGCGACGCACCGCCCCGATCACCTCAATACAGGTAATACAATGTCAAAAGTCATCATCAGTTGCGCCATAACCGGAGGCGTGCATACGCCATCCATGTCGGAATATCTGCCGCTCACCCCGGATGAGATCGCTACCCAGTCGGTCGAGGCAGCCGAAGCTGGGGCCGCAGTCCTGCATCTGCATGCGCGCGATCCCGAAACGGGGAAACCCACGCCCGACCCTGATGTGTTCATGCAATTCCTGCCGCGCATAAAGCAGCAGTGCGATGCGATCGTGAACATCACCACCGGGGGGAGCCAGGGCATGTCGATTGACGAGCGACTGGCGGCCCCGCTGCGCGCGTCACCGGAACTATGCTCCCTCAATATGGGGTCGATGAACTTCGGCCTGTACCCGATCCTCGAACGGATGAAGCAGTTCAAATATGATTGGGAACCGATATTGATCGAAGCCAGCCGCGACTGGGTTTTCAAGAATACGTTCAAAGACATCGAGACGATTCTAGAACGCCTCGGCAAAGGCGAAGGCACCAGGTTCGAATTTGAATGCTACGACACCGGGCACCTCTACACACTCGCGCATTTTCTCGATCGCAAACTCGTGACGCCGCCCTTGTTCGTTCAGTCCATCTTCGGCATTTTGGGCGGTCAGTCCGCGGATACCGAAAACCTGCTGCACGCCAAGCGGATCGCGGACAAGCTTTTTGGCGATGACTATCAATGGTCGGTGCTCGCCGCGGGGAAGCATCAGATCCCCTTTGCAACCATGGCTGCGATCAACGGCTCCAACGTCCGGGTCGGTCTCGAAGATTCCTTGTTCGCAGGCCCCGGCAAACTGGCCAAATCCAATGCGGAACAGGTCCGCATGATCCGTTCCATTCTAGAGCAACTCTCGATGGAAATCGCCACTCCTGCGGAGGCGCGTGAAATTCTCGCGCTCAAGGGAGGAGATAATGTCAAATTCTGATGCCGTGAATGGTCGACGCTTCGCGGGCAATAATGTCGCGATCACAGGCGGCACTTCCGGCATCGGGCTTGCCCTTGTCGATGCGTTCCTCGCCGAGGGCGCATCGGTACTTACCTGTGCGCGTTCGCCGGACAGCCTTGCCGCCATACAGCAGGACAGGCCCGGGCTTCATACGGTTGTCGCCGACGTGACCCAGCCCGAAGGACGATCCGCATTCCTCAATGCCATCCATACTCATTTCGGCGATCTCGATATTTTCGTCAGCAATGCCGGTCTGCTGGTGGAGCATGACTTCGCCCGTCACGAGGTGTCGGACAATGAACTGGCGAGCGAATTCTCCCTCAATCTGGTTGCCCCGGTCCAGTTGACGGCGTCGGTTCTGGCGCAGTTCGAACGGATCAAGGCCATCACATTGGTGAGTTCGGGCTATGCACTCGTCACGCCGACCCGTTCCCCGACCTATGGCGCCGCCAAAGCAGGCCTGCACGGTTTTGCCGAAGGCCTGCGCCGACAATTGTCGGAACGGCAGATACATGTGCTGGAGGTTCTCCCCCCATTGGTCGACACCCCCGCGACCGCACATCGATCAGCAGCAAAAATTTCCCCGGAAAGCGTGGCGGCAGAAACGCTTTCCTCGCTTCATGCCCGGCGTCCCATGGCTCTGGTCGGGCAGACAAAATGGTTGCCGCTGCTGTTGCGGGTGATGCCGGCACGCATTGCCGATATTGTTTCGAAAACCTAGGGCGGATCGACATTCAGAAGATGACGAGCCGAAAATGGTGATTTTGCGTGATCCGGAGCGGAGCGTACTCAAGGTACGTGAGCACCGGAA
>SBGG01000030.1 GCA_006226685.1 Sphingomonadales bacterium | reverse complement strand
CGAACCGAATGGCCCTTGGAAAGGCAACCAGCCTTCCCAGCGGGCCATTCGGCCCGATAGGATCGCCATTTGGGCGCCTCAACGGTGTCAGTAATAGGTCCTGACCCTAGGATGCAGCCTTGCCCTGCGGAAAGGGGCAGAGACACGGAGATGCGATAGGCTTTCGGGCGCTTGCTGCACTTTCCCGGCCGCCGATTTTGCTCTGACCTGAAAACGCCGGAAAACCGCCTTAGCGGCTGGTGGTTCGCACGGCGACGGCGGCGGCGGCGGCGCGGGTTTCGACGCCGAGCTTCTCGAATATCTGTTCCAGATGCTTGTTGACGGTGCGCGGGCTGATCGCGAGGATTTCGCTGATGACCCGGTTCGGCTTGCCATAGCTGATCCAGAGCAGGACTTCCGCCTCCCGCTGGGTAAGGCCGTGCCGTTCCTGCAATCGCGCGACATCGGCCGCCGGATTGATCTCATTGACCCGCAGCAGCAGTTCATTGTCGCGATAGCGGGCGATCAGCACCAGCTCGATCGCCTGTTCGCCGAACTCGGCCTTGACGGTGGCGCCCGGTTCGACCTCTTCGCCGGTAAGGCGCAGCGCCAGCGCGTGAAACGGGGCGGGCAGGGTTTCATCGCCCGTTTCCCAGCCGGGTGCATAAGCAAGGATCATGTCCCGCGCCATCGGCGTGCACCAAAGCAAGCGCCCCCCGGTATCGATGGCGATCAACAACCGGCCGGTCGCATCGAGGCCGGTCTGGCTGGCCTGCATCGCGCGGGCATTGGCGATGTGGACGCGGACACGGGCGAGCAGTTCGTCGACATCGATCGGCTTGCGCACATAATCGGACCCGCCGGTATCGAAACCATGGACGACATGTTCGCTTTCGGTAAGGCCGGTCATGAAGATGACCGGAACATGCGCCCAGGCCGGATTGGCCTTGATCGCCCGCGTGGCTTCGAACCCGCCTATGCCGGGCATCACCGCGTCCATCAGGATCAGGTCCGGCACGATATGGGCGAGGAGGTCGATCGCGGCCTCGCCGGTGGTGGCGATAAGGACGGTCATGCCCGCTGCCTCCAGCGTATCGGTGAGGAAGCGGAGGCTGTCCGGCGTATCGTCGACGATCAATACGGTATCGCGAAGGGGGGCATCGGCAGTCATGATTTTTGTCTCTGTATCAGATCCGAAAGGGCGCGCAGGTCAAAGCGGTCGAGATAGTGCAGGAGCTGCACCGAAAGCGGCTCGGTTTCCGGCACGGCCTCGACCATCGCCTTTATCGCGCCTTCTATACCACGAACATGCCCCATTCTCACCAGCCGGAGGATGGCATCGAGATGATCAGCGGCTCCGGGCGGGAGCGGCGCGGGGGCATCTTCGGCAGTTTTGCTGTCTTTCGAGGGTTTCTTGCGCGCGGCCTCTTCGACGATCCAGTGCAGGCCGAGTAGCTCGGCGATCGCATCGAGCAGCAAGGTGATCTCGATCGGCTTCATCAGGAAGCGGTCATGGGCATCGCCCGGGGCATCGCCCTTGCGATATTCATGGGCATCGGCCGACAGCATGGCGATCCGCACGGCATCGCCCAGCGCGGCCCGCACTTCGCCGGCGACCGTCCAGCCGGATTTTCCGGGCATGGTGATATCCAGCAGGGCGAGGTCCGGTCGCCTTTCCTCGCACAGGGCCACGCCGGTGGCGCCATCCTTCGCCTCTATCACCGCGAAACCCAGCGGTTCGAGGATATTGCGGATGAGGGCGCGTTGTTCCGGATCGTCATCGATGATCGCGACCGTTCTCCGATCGCCCTGATAGCCGATGATCGTGCCGGTGGGGATGGGGTCGACGGATTGACCCGCTACCTGACCCAGCATCAGCCGGATCGTGAATTTGGTGCCCTTGCCGACATCGCTTTTTACCGCGATCTCACCGCCCAATATCTGGATCAGTGCGTTGGTGATCGAAAGGCCGAGGCCCACGCCTTGTTGTTCATGGGCCTGCGGATTGCTGCCGCGCTCGAACGGGGCGAAGATCCGCTCCATGTCATTGGGTTCAATGCCGGGGCCGGTGTCGCTGATCTCGAAGGTGGCGAGCTGGCTGCGATAATGCACCTTGAACCGGATCGATCCGCTGCGAGTGAACTTGATCGCGTTGGACAATATGTTGATCAGGATCTGGCGCAGCCTTTTCTGATCGGTGCGGATGAAATCCGGCAATGTTTCCGGCCGGTCATAGAGGAATTTCAGGCCCTTCGCTTCGGCCTGGTACCGGAACATGCTGGCGATCTGATCGAGGAAGGGGGCAAAGCGGACCGTGTCGTTGCTGAGCCGCAGCACCCCGTTTTCGACCTGAGAAATGTCGAGCAGGCCTTCGACCAGATTGGTCAGATGTTCGGCGCTGCGCCGGATCACCTTTGCGGCCTTGACCGGCGTTACGTCGCCGCCGCCGCGTTCCAGCAGCTGGGCATAGCCATAGATGGAATTGAGCGGAGAGCGTATTTCATGGCTGACGCTCACCAGATAGCGGCTTTTCGCGGCATTGGCCGATTCGGCGGCTTCTTTTGCCTGTTGCAGCTTGGCGTCGGTAATCTCATGGGCGGCGACTTCTTCGCTCAGCTTCCGCAGGTGATAGCTGGTTTCGCGCATCGCCGCGCGGCGGCTTTCATGGGCCAGGACGACGATCCAGGTCGCGATGCCGCCGACGAAGGTGAAGAGCAGGAACAACGTCAACAGCACCGTGTTGACCAGCGTTCGTTCCATTTCCGGATAACTGGCATAGCTGGACGCGATCAGCGTCAGCAGCGTCGCGTTGGCGAGAACGACCAGCGTGAAGATGATGACGAAATGGCCGGTCGGCGTATGGACATGGCGGGCGAGGCGACGGGGCACGATCCGTTCCAGCCAGCGAGAGGCCTGTTGCGTCGCCCGGCTGTCGGACTTGCACCGGTCGTAACAGCGCGCTTCCAGCGTGCAGCAGAGCGAGCAGATGGGGGCGGAGTAGAGCGGGCACATCGCCATGTCGACGCGCTGAAACTCATTCTCGCAGATCACGCAGCGATGGCTGGCTTTCCCGGCGGGCAGTTCTGATCGGCGTGCGATATAATAACGGCCATGGGTCAGCAGGGCGATGGCCGGGGCCGCGACGAAAGCGACGGCCAGACCGAGCAACGGCGCAAAAGCCTGTGCGATCGGCCCGAAAAGTCCGAAATGCGCGCAGCCCGATGCGATGAAGGACAGGGTCATCGCCCCCACGCCCACCGGGTTGATGTCGTAAAGATGCGCGCGCTTGAATTCGATGCCGGGCGGGCTGAGCCCCAGCGGTTTGGATATGACGAGATCCGCCGCCAGCGCTCCGATCCAGCCGACGGCGAGATCGGCATAGAGCGTCAGCACGCCGCTGATCGTGTTGGTGAAGCCGACTTCCATCAGCAGCAGCGCGAGCAGCACGTTGAACACCAGCCACACGACGCGACCCGGGTGATTATGGGTCAGCCGCGAAAAGAAATTCGACCAGGCGATCGACCCGGCATAGGCGTTGGTGACGTTGATCTTCATCTGGCAGGTGATGACGAAGATTGCGGTCAGGATGAGGGCAAGCCGGTCATGGCCCAGCATCGCGGTGTAGATGGTATGGAACAGGGCCGTCGGGCTGTCGGCATCGGTGACGCCATGGCTGATCGCATAGCTGGCGAGGATCGATCCCAGCGCCAGCTTCACGCCGCCGATTATCGTCCAGCCCGGGCCGCCAAGGATGACCGCCGCCATCCATTTGCGTGTGGGTTTGCCCCGCTTGCGCGGCAGGAAACGCAGATAATCGGCCTGTTCGCCGATCTGTGGCAGCAAGGACAACAGGGTGGAGAAAGCAAAGCCGAACTGCAGCAGGTTGAGATGGCCGTCTTCATCCCCGCGCGCGCCGACCAATTGGGTCCAGGGACCAATGGTATCCGGCCCGAGCCAGAGTAGATAGAGAATGGGCGCCATTTGCAGCACGATCCAGACCGGCTGCGTTGCCCATTGAAATCGCGAAATGCGTTTCATGCCGTACAGCGCGATCGGAATGACGATGAGCGCGCTCACCAGATAGGCGATGCTCATCGGCATGCCGGTCAGCGCGACCAGCGCCACCGCCATGATGCTCGCTTCGACCGAAAAGAGCAGGAAGGTGAAGGAGGCGTAGATGAGCGAGGTGATGGTCGAGCCGAGATAGCCGAAGCCTGCGCCGCGCGTCAGCAGGTCGATGTCGAGGCCGTGTCGCGCCGAGCGATAGGCGATCGGCAGGCCGATCAGGAACATCAGCGTCATCGCGGCGGCGATCGCCGCCATGCTGTTGGTAAAGCCGAAGGTGAGGGTGATGCTCGCGCCGATCGCCTCGCACGCCAGAAAGGCCGAGGCGCCGATGGCGGTGTTGACTACACGCGCCACCGACCATTTGCGGGCATGATCGGCGGTGTAGCGCAGCGCATAATCTTCCAGCGTCTGGCTGGCGACCCATTTATTGTAGAGCCGCTTTTCGCGAAAGACCTGCGCCGCGGAGTTCATCGGGTCAAGGGCCTTCCCGGCAGGCCGCCAGCGCGCACGATGAAGGTGATGATGTCATCAAGGCCGATATTGTCCTTGAGGTTGGTGAAGAGGAATGGCCGGTCGCCGCGCATCTTCTTTGCGTCCCGGTCCATCACCTCAAGGCTGGCGCCGACCAGGGGGGCAAGGTCGATCTTGTTGATGATGAGAAGGTCGGACCGGGTGATGCCGGGGCCGCCCTTGCGCGGGATTTTGTCGCCCGCCGACACGTCGATCACATAGAGGGTGATGTCGGCCAGTTCCGGGCTGAAGGTCGCGGCGAGATTGTCGCCGCCGCTTTCGATGAAGATGAGTTCAAGGCCGGGAAAACGCGATGCCATCTGGTCGACGGCGGCAAGGTTGATGCTGGCGTCCTCGCGGATGGCGGTATGCGGGCATCCGCCGGTTTCGACGCCCATGATGCGTTCGGGCGCGAGTGCGCCGGAGCGGTTGAGAAACTCCGCATCCTCGCGCGTGTAGATATCGTTGGTGATGGCGGCGATATTATAATGGTCGCGCATCGCCTTGCAGAGCCGGTCGGTCAGCGCCGTCTTGCCGGAACCGACCGGGCCGCCGATGCCGACGCGCAACGGGCCGTTCGACGGGCCACCTGATGGAGCGGCGAGATCGGGCAAGGGGGCGGAGGCTTCGGTCATGAGCGGAACAGCCTTGTATAGAGGGTTTCGTGATGGAAGGACGCCAGCTCCAGTAATGGGGCGGCGGTGCCGAGATCGTCAAGCGACGTGGCCAGCGCTCGCTCCGCGATGCCGGGGATAAGGCGCGACAGCGTTGCGGTCGCGATCTGGCCGTCTGTCTGGCCTAGCGGGATCAGGCGCACGCCCGCCGAAACGAGATTTGCCGCCATGCCGTGCATATAGGCGTGAAGCGCGGGTTCGAGCGGCAGGCCATGGGCGGCGCAGGCCAGTGCCATCACGGTGCAATGCGCGACCGGCAGGTCGCCCCGGCGTGCGGCAAAGGCGGTCAGCGCCTCATGCGGCCAGGCCTTCATCGTTACCTGAAGGAAGGAACGGCCCTGCTGGAGGCTTTCCAGCATCGTCTCGCTGCTGCCCCGGAAGGCGGCGGCGAGATCGGCAATGTCATCGAAGGCGTGCGCATCCCCCGCCGCGCGCCAGCCATGGGCGAACAGCACCGCGTCCACCCAGCCGCCGCCCCGGCTCAGCACCGCTTCGACATAGGCGACAATGTCGGTGGCGGTGCGCACGCGTCCGTCATCGACGGCGGTTTCAAGGCCATGGCTATAGGTATAGGCGCCGATCGGATAGGAGGGCGAGGTCCAGGCCAGCAGCGGTTGAAGGGCGGCGTCAGTGAGCATGGTCGTGATGATGATGCCCGTGATGATGGTCGTCCTCGCCATGCCTATGCTCATGTTCATGCCTATGAGAGTGACCATGGCCGTGGGAGTGGCCGCCGCCGCTATAGGCGCCCTGTTCCGGGGTGAAGGCCGCCATCACGCGGGTAACCGTCGCGCCCAGCCCTTCCAGCATCGCGGCGATTACATGGTCCTCGCGCAGCAGAAGATGATCGTCATGGATGACCGCGGGCAGATGACGATTGCCGATATGCCAGGCGAGGCGGGCAAGACTTGTACCCGGACCCGCAACCACATGCATTAACGGTTCGTCGGCCGCCGCAACGCGAACAAGCCGCCCGTCGTCGAGCAGCAGGCCGTCGCCTTCCAGCAGCACCGCTGCGCGCGGTAGGTCGAGCAGAAAGGCGGTGCCACCATCGGCGACAAGTGCAAGCCGCCGCCGGTGACGCGTGTCATAATCGAGCGTGATGACATCGGCGGCGGTCCGGACTGACCAGTCGCAAGGAGAAATGACCGAGCGGGCGTTCACCATCTTTCTTTCTCCTCAGAACAGGAAATAGCGCTGGGCGAATGGCAGGCTGTCGGCCGGTTCGCACCGCAACAACTCGCCATCGGCGCGCACTTCATAGGTTTCGGCATCGACCTCAATATGGGGCATCGCATCATTATGGATCATCGATTCCTTGCCGATACCACCCCGGACATTCTGAACTGCGGCAAGAGGGCGTGTCAGCCCATAATCTCCCGCAATATCGGCCTCGATCGACGTGCCGGATACGAATAGCAGGGAAGACAGGCTATTGGCGCGGCCCAGCGCACCGAACATCGGCCGGTAATGCACCGGTTGCGGTGTCGGGATGCTGGCATTGGGATCGCCCATCGGTGCGGCGGCGATGCTGCCGCCCTTGATGACGAGATCGGGCTTGGCCGCGAAAAAGGCGGGCGACCAGAGCACCAGATCGGCAAGCTTGCCGACCTCGACCGACCCCACATGCGCGCTGATCCCATGGGCGATGGCGGGGTTGATCGTATATTTGGCGATATAGCGTTTCGCCCGGAAATTATCGGCGTCCGCATCGTCGGGGGCGAGCGCGCCGCGCTGCTTCTTCATCTTGTCGGCGGTCTGCCAGCAGCGGATGATGGTTTCGCCGACGCGGCCCATCGCCTGACTGTCGGATGACATCATCGAGAAAGCACCGAGATCGTGGAGAATATCTTCTGCTGCGATGGTTTCCTTGCGGATGCGGCTTTCGGCGAAGGCGACATCTTCGGCGATGCGTGGGTCGAGATGGTGGCACACCATCAGCATGTCGAGATGCTCGTCGAGCGTGTTCACCGTATAGGGACGTGTCGGATTGGTCGAACTGGGCAGCACATTGGGCAGGCCTGCCACGCGGATGATGTCCGGTGCATGGCCGCCACCTGCGCCTTCGGTGTGGAAGGCGTGGATGGTGCGGCCCTTGAACGCGTCTATCGTGCTTTCGACGAAACCGCTTTCGTTGAGTGTGTCGGTATGTAGTGTGACCTGCACATCATAATCGTCGGCGACATTCATGCAGCAGTCGATGGCCGCCGGGGTGGTGCCCCAGTCCTCATGCAGTTTGAGACCGCATACGCCCGCGCGCACCATTTCTTCCAGCGCCTGCGGCTCGCTCGCATTGCCTTTGCCGAACAGGCCGAAATTCATCGGCAGCGCTTCCAGCGCCTGCAACATCCGCCCGATATGCCATGGCCCCGGCGTGCAGGTGGTCGCCAATGTGCCGTGGGCCGGACCGGTGCCGCCGCCCAGCATGGTGGTGACACCGGCGTAAAGCGCTTCTTCCACCTGCTGCGGGCAGATGAAATGGATATGCGCGTCGATGCCGCCTGCTGTCAGTATCTTGCCTTCGCCCGCGATGATTTCGGTGCCGGGGCCGATGATGATGTCGACGCCCGATTGCGTGTCCGGGTTGCCTGCCTTGCCGATTGCACTGATGCGGCCGCCGCGGATCGCGACATCGGCCTTCACTATGCCCCAGTGATCGAGGATCAGCGCATTGGTGATGACGGTATCGGCGGCCCCCTGCGCACGGGAAAGCTGGCTTTGCCCCATGCCGTCGCGGATCACCTTGCCGCCGCCGAATTTCACCTCCTCGCCATGGACGGTGAGATCCTGTTCGACGCGGATGAGAAGGGAGGAATCGCCCAGCCGCACCCGGTCGCCCACGGTTGGCCCGAACATACCCGCATAGGCGCGGCGGCTCATCGATACCGGCATCAAAGCTCTCCCATGATTTCGGCGCGGAAGCCGACGACGCGTCGCTTTCCGCCATAGGGGATCAGGGTGACGGTGCGGCTCTGGCCCGGTTCGAAGCGGATGGCGGTGCCCGGCGCGATGTCGAGCCGATGGCCGCGCGCGGCGTCGCGATCGAAGATCAGCGCGGGGTTGGTTTCGGCGAAATGATAATGGCTGCCCACCTGAATCGGGCGGTCGCCGCTATTGGCGACGGTCAGCATGATCGCGGTCGCATCGGCGTTGAGGATGATTTCGCCCTCGGCCGGGATAATTTCACCTGGAACGATCGCTTTCGGAGTCATGCGCCTTCCTCCTTCGCGCGGATGGGCCGGTGAACGGTGACGAGCTTGGTGCCGTCCGGAAAGGTCGCCTCGACCTGCACATCATGGATCATGTCGGCTATGCCCTCCATCACCTGATCGGCGGTCAGCACATGGCCGCCGCTCGCCATCAGGTCGGCGACGCTTTTGCCATCGCGCGCGCCCTCGACCACATGTTCGGTGATGAGCGCGATCGCCTCGGGATAGTTCAGCTTCACGCCGCGTTCGAGGCGGTTGCGGGCGACCATCGCCGCCATGGCGACGAGCAGCTTGTCCTTTTCGCGGGGGGTGAGTTGCATCAGCAGGTCCAGACAGCAGGGAGGCGGGTGGGCGCGCCGATGGTGGCGGCGCGCAGGGCGGACAGCGCATGGACAGCGGCGGCGCGCAGGGCCATGGCGTCGCTGTTGATCAGGCGGAGGATGAGGATATCGTTGATGCAGGTCGCCCCGCCATGTGGGGCCGGGGCAAGCGTGCGCGCCAATTCGATATGGGTGGCGGCATCCGGCCCCGCATAGATCAGCGTGGCGATCGCGCGGGCCTCGCCAAAGCCGAAGGGAAGGGCGGCCTGTGTCGTGCAATCGCCGTCGAGGTGCAGTGCATCGGCCCAGATCAGCCGCCCGTCGCGGCGCACGCGCCAGCCATCATGAAGGAGGCCGGTTGCGAACCGTTCGCCCATCGCATCGCGCCCGAACATCGTCAACTCCACGCCAAGCATCCGGGCGTCGCCCATCAGGTCCACATCGACCGTGCGGCGCAGGCGGCTGCGGTCGAACAGGATCGCTTCCTGCGCCAGCCATTCGGCGATACCGCCATGGGCGACCTCGATTCGTGTGTCGATGCGGATATCGGGATCGCCCGGCAGCACGCGGTACAGCTTTTCTGCCGCCTGGGTGGTTACCGTGCCGCGCGCGCCTTCCGCCACGCGCATATCGAAACATATGCGGTCGCCCCCGGTCAGGCCGCCGCTGGTGGTCAGAAGGACGGCGAGGGGGAAGTCTTCTTTCTCTCCGTCCGGAAAAAGCAGGCGGCAGGGCGCGCGCTGATACAGGTCGGAAATGCCGAAACGGGAAAAAACGATCCGTCCATGGCCGTCGACCCGCTGATGACGCACAACCCCTTTCGCCACGGGGGAGGGGCCCGCCGTCCTGTCATCGGGGTACGTCATCTGCTTCATCATTGCCAAGGTGCGGGTCGCCGCTTTGCCGCGACATGGGGCGTTTAACGTATGGATCGGTGCTTGTCACGCAATGGCCGCCATGGTGATGGCGGCGGGATGCCCCGGACAGGGTAAGGGAACCGTCCGGGGCATCGCTCCCCTTCTTCCTTTCCCCGCGCGACCCGAAGGGAATGGCTGGTCGGGGAGAAACGGTCAGGTGCCGGGGCGCGTGCGCTTCAGATTCGGATAATCGGGATCGATTTTTTCCGCCTTGCCGCTTTTCGCTCCCTTCAGGCCGGCTTCGGGCTGGTGATGGTCGGTCATGAGGTCGGCGAGGAAGCCGGGCTGGGTAATGCCTTTCTTACGCATGGCGACACCGGTCAGGCAGGCGTGCATGATGAAATTGGCGTTGAGCGCGCTGCGATAGCTGGTGTCGAGTTGCGGCGCGAGTTCGACGATTTCGAACCCGATCATCTCATTTTCCGCGCACAGGCGGCGGATCATCGGGATTGCCTCGCGCATGGTGAGCCCGCCGGGCACCGGGGTGCCGGTCGCGGGCTGAACCGAGGGGTCGAGGATATCGACATCGAACGAGATATAGAGCTTTTTGCCGTTGGCCTTCGCATCCTTCAGCACATTTTCCATCACCGTTGCCCAACCATATTTTTCGATGGTGGGCATGGTGTAATAATGCATGCCGTTGTTGCGCATCCATTCAAAGCCCTCGGCCTGCGGCCAGGGACCGCGCAGGCCGACCTGGATATAATCCTGGCCCCGGACATGGCCTTCCTTGACCGCGCGATAGACAGGCGCGCCATGGGTGATGAAATGCACGCCGCCCTGACCCGCGTCGAAATGCGAATCGAAGTGAATGACGCTGAAACTGCCCTTGCCATGGACATCGGCAAGGGCGGCGACATCGGGATATTCAAGGCTGTGGTCGCCGCCGACGATGAAGGGCAGAGTGCCGGTCCTGGCGATTTCGGCGACGCGCTCGCGCACATGCCGCACGGTCAGCTCGGTACTCATATTGTCGACCGCGATATCGCCATAATCGACGATGTTGAGTTCCTTGCTCGGGTCGATCGCCGTGAACATGTCGATGCCGCCAATGCCATATTGGTTGCGCATCGCGGCCGGGCCGCCTCTGGCCCCGCGATAGCCCGACCCCATATCGAGCGGCGCGCCGACGATCGCGACATCGACCTTCCCTGCGATCAGGTCTTCGGGATAGAGGGCGACCGGCGCACCTGCAAATGTTGCGATGCCGCTGCCATAGACGCCCTGATGGCCGCCCTGAAACAGATAGCGGCTGAGGTGAAACGGCCCGGGTTCGCGTTTCGGATCCATGGTGCGCGGACGCTCGACCTTCCACGCGTTGAAGAAGGGCGATTCCGTGTTGAGAGGGATCGACGCCATATCGGTTTCGGGGTGGAAGCGGACAGCTTCGGCCGCGCTCATCAGTCCGTCAATATAGGCCTCAATCTCGGCGACGGGCCGCCCTTCGAGTCTCTGGAACAGCTTGGGGAAGGAGCCGGCGAGGGCTTCGGCGGCATCCGAAGTCAGAAAATCGCGCTTTTCCTTGGGCAGGCTGGAAACCTTCTGTTCCAGTTCGGCCGGGAGGCTGGGCTTGCTGCCCTCCGCAATGACGGCGACGGAAGTCAGGGCCGTTGCCGCTAATATCACGCCAAGGCCCCATGCCCTGATCGATCCCCGCGCTTGTGACGTCATCTCATGCCCCTGCTTCATAGCTCGATATTCCATAGGATATGGCCTCTATCGGGCTGTAGTCCTGTGGAAAATGGGGTGATTGACGTAGGGAGGAGGGCTGTCATCGCCTCTGACGATAATGTGCGCGATACCTCTCCGATACGTCAATCACCCGATGGTCCGGGGGTGTGTTTCCGTTCACCATGGGGTTCGGGACAGAGGTCATGCTGTCTCCGGTCGGGTCAATGAGGTAGAGAGAGTTGACATTGCCTTCCATCATCCCGCCGCGTTTCCGGAATAATCCGGCCGGTTCGCCATGCTGATCATTTCCAATTTCCTGTTGTGGATCGTCGTGCTGTTGCAGTTCGTGGCGATCGTCGCGCTGGGGCGCAGGCTGAAGGTGCGGGGGCAGGGCGGCGCCGATGAACATCGGGGGGCAGCGACCCCGATCTGGCGGGCGCAATCGTCCTCAGGAGTGCCGTCGGCGCGCATGGGAGGTGCCGGTTCCGATGTTCAGGACGGGGGGGAGAGCGGTCTGCCGACCATGCTGCTGTACATGAGTGAAGGCTGTCAACTGGGGAAGAGGCTCATCCCCGATGCCGAACTGATGGCGCGGACAGAGGGGATAAGGTTCGTCCTTGCGCGTGACGGTCAGGGGGCGGCCGGTGGGCCATTGCCGCCGGGGCGTGTCCGGGCGGGTTCTGCGCGCAGGTCTTCGAGGAGCGGTAAGGGTACAAGCTCACCTGCCCCTTATGTGATGCCTGCCCCTTATGTGATGATTGTCAACGATGCGGGCAAGGTTGCCGCACAGGGAGAGGTGAGCAGTCGCACCGATCTCGCTCACCTGCTCGCCAGTGCTTCGACGCATATGGCGAAAGCCGACCCGGACAAGGTTGTCGTCGCCGGGTAACAGGGCTGTATGTCAGGCCAGCACCGGCCGTGTTCCGGTCCCACGGTGTGGATCGGGCAATTGGCCGGTCCGACTTCAGGGCGTCCGGGCGCTATCCTTCATCGCGAAAGACTGCGTCTCCGCGATTATGCCGCTTTCCTTCGGTGGCCGGGTGTTCAGTCGGCCGACGCCAGGGTTTGCGTTTTGTGAAGGCCGGCGATGCGCTGTCTCAGTTCCGCGCTGACTTCGGCGCGGCAAGCGGTGGCCTTGGCCAGGACCATCGGCCCCAGATGGCTGACCGAGCGGCCGCAGACATCGGTGGCAGCGTTACCGATCCGCATCTCCATGGCTGCTCTGCCCTGTGCGGTGGAAAGGTCCAGATCATGCACCGAGATACTGGCCCGGTCGCTTGCAAAGGGGTTGGCGCTGGCGGTGAAAGGGCAGAGGGCCAGCGCACATGCGCCGACCCAGATCATTTTGCTGGGCATCCAAATTCTCCTGCGTTGCCGGTCCGGCATCTTCGGTCGGATCCGCGGCCGCAACTATAGCCGACCAGCGCGTTGAGAGCAATGCTGGTGGTTGTTTCCCGCACGTCTTCATATTGCGGCCGTTGTCACCCGGAGCCGTGTCGGGTTTCTCCTACGTCAAATGCCCCATGGCGCCTCTTTCTCATCTGTTTAGCCTAGCATGAAAATAGGACGAAAGACCGGGAGCAAGGCCCCGGCAAGAGCGCCGGTAAGAGCGTGGTTCAGGGAGAGACTTGGATAGAGACACCATAAGGGGGTTGTATGAAAACAATCAATTTCACGCGTCTGGCGCTGTTGTCGGCGACCGCCATGGCCGGGCTTTCCTGTGCGCCGGCTCATGCGCAGGACGCCGTGGAAAGTGCGGATTCGGGATATGGTGATGCGATCGTCGTTACCGCCACCCGCCGCGCTGTGTCGTTGCAGGATGTTCCGATCAATATTGCCGCCATGTCTTCCGAGGAAATCGCCGAACAGGGTCTGGACGATGTTCGCGACCTTGGCGCGTTCACGCCGGGCATGACGGTTCTCGATACCGGTCCGCGCAATACCGGCACGATCGTGCTGCGCGGCCTGAATGCCGACGATACCTCTTCCACTGGTGGCAATAACAACACCACGCTGGCGACCTATCTGGGCGAAGTGCCGCTCTATCTCGACGTCAAATTCCTCGATATCGACCGTGTCGAAACGCTGCTCGGCCCGCAGGGTACGCTTTATGGGTCGGCCACGATGGCAGGCGCGATCCGCTACATCCCGAATCGCCCCAACCCCAATGAGTGGTCCGGGCAGTTCAGCGGCAAGGTCTATGATGTCGCCCATGCTTCCGATCCGGGCTTCAGCTTCAACGGAACCATCAATATCCCGATCGTGCCCGGCAAGATCGCGCTGCGTTCGACCGCCGGCTATTATAATGATCCGGGCTTCATCGATTATAACTCTCTGGTGAAAAATCCGGGCGTTTCGTTGCCGCAGCCCGGCATGCCCGCGACGTCGTGGACGGATCCGCTGGGCACTTCCGATCAGCTTGCCGACAATCTTTATTCCTACAAGGATGCGAACTCCGAACTGACCTATGCGACCCGCAATCAGCTCGGCCTGTTCCCGTTCGAGGGAATGAACGTTTACATCACCTATCTGTATCAGCAGACCAAGTCGAACGGCCGTCAGGCCAATGGCGGGGGCGTGGCCGGTACCGGCAAATATGAGGCGCCCTGGCGTTATCTGGAGCCGTCGAACCGCAAGTCGCATATGATCAGCGCCGAGGTCGAGCTGGAACTGGGCGAAATCGCGCAGCTGGTTTCCTCATCCGCTTATTCGAAGCGGACGATCAAGAGTTCGAGCGACGTGACTGATCTGTTGCTGGATCTCGATTATGGCTATGAACTATTCTCGGCCTTTTCCGGCTATACGAAAAGCAATGTCAACTATCGCCAGTTCACGCAGGAAGTTCGGCTGGTATCGACCCATGGCGGGCCGTTTAGCTGGGTAATTGGCGGTTTCTATAACAAGCTGAAGTACCATTCCGACTATAAGGAAATCGTCCCGGGTCTGCCGGAATATTATTTCGGCCCGGTTGTTTATGACCAGAATTATCCCGAAGCTATTGAATATGCCAGCCTGACAAGCAATAAGACGACGGAAAAGGCGTTGTTTGCCGAAGGTACGTTCAATGTGACGGATGCTTGGCAGGTGACCGGCGGCGTACGATATTTTGACTATAAAGCTTCGTCGGTCGGGCAGATTGCACTTCCGCTGCTCGGTTCCGCGCCATTACTGGATTATGGCGTGCCCGGCGGTGGTAAGGCCAGCGATGACGGTTTTGTTTGGAAGTTCAACACCTCCTATAAATTCTCGCCGGATCTGATGGTCTATGCGACCTACAGCAAGGGCTATCGCATCGGCGGACCGAACCGTGTGGCTGCCTGCCCCGCCGACCTGACGGATGTTCAGAACGCCTGCGCGCTGCCCAACGAACTTTTCTATGGGCCGGACAAGGTCAAGAACGCCGAACTGGGTGTTCGCGCGAGCCTGTTCGACCGCAGGCTGACCACCAATCTGGCCGTATATCATATTGACTGGAGCGGAATTCAGCTTGCCAGCCAGACGACCTATGGTGCGACCGGTATCATCGTGAATGGCGGTTCCGCCGTTTCCAAGGGGGTCGAGTTCAACTTTACCGCGCGGCCGATCGACAATCTGCGTATCATGGGAACCTATTCCTATAATGATGCGCACCTGACCGAGGATGTCATCGGCCTGCTTTCAGAGCGCAATCAGGATTTGAGTGCGCGGCCCAAGAATATCGACGTCGATGTTCTCGATGGCGATCGCCTGCCGGGGTCGGCGAAGAATTCGGGCAGTCTGGGTGTCACCTACACCATTCCGGCAGGCAATGCCGATATCGACCTCAATTGGACAGCAACCTATCAGGGTAATGTCCTGACCCGCGTCGGAGGACGGGCCGGTGGCGAGAAGCTGCCCTCCTACACCGTTCATCGTGCATATATTGCCTATAAGCTCGATGACATTGAGGTGAAGCTCTATGCCGACAATATCTTCGACAAATATGCGGTGACTTCGGTTGGTAACGATCTGAGTCGCCGGATTATCAACAACGGTATCATCTCCCGCTATTATGCGCAGAATGTACTCAGCCCGCGTAAGGTCGGGATCGAGTTCACCAAGAGATTCTGATCTATTCTCTCCTGTGGAATAGCATGTCGGGGCCGCCCCTTATAGGGCGGCCTCTTTTTGCTGGGATAGGGTCGGGACAGGGAATGAGGCCGGTCAGCTATTTTTTCAGTATATCGCGCAGCAGCCGCAAAAAGGGTGCCGCGGCGGGGGACCGGATTTTCTCGCCGCAGATCATCACCCGATAGGCCGGGCCGATGGGAACGGGCAGGCGGATCAACTCTCCCGCACCGTGCCTATCCACATATTCGTCGAACAGGATGCTAATGCCTTTACCCGCCCGGACGAGGCCGGCCAGCACATCGCCGAACTGCGACCGGGCGGTAATATGCGACGGGAAAATTCCGGCCTGTGCCAGCATCTGGCGGAACCAGATGGTTTGCGGGGAGGGATCGGGCGGCAACAGGAAGGGGGCGGCGGAAATGGCGTGGATGTCGCCGCCGACCGATCGGGCGATGTCGCGCGAAGCATAGAGGGAACAGGGAATGATCGCGACAATCTCTCCCGGTGGATCGTCGAACAGCGGAGCCTGCCCGGTGAAGATCGCCATATCCAGCTCTCCGGATCGGACCCGTTCGGCCATGTGCAACTGGTCGCTTGCGGGGTGAAACTCCAGCATCAGATGGGGGCTGAGGGCGAGGAAGCTGGCCAGTGCGGGCTTGATGCGCTGATCGAGCAAATAGTCTCCGGTCGCGATCTTCAGCGTTATCGGCACCCCGGCATTTTCCGTGCTTTCGAAACCCCTGCGGCGGGTCAGCATCTCGCGTGCCTCGGCCAGCAGATTTTCTCCGGCCGCTGAGAGGCGCGCCGTTGCCCCGCGTGTGCGGTTGAACAGGGACGTGCCGATGCTGGCTTCCAGCGCCTTGATCTGCTTGCTGATCGCGGGCTGGCTGATGCCGATCCGGTCGGCGGTCTTGCGGAAATTCACATCCTGAGCGGCTTCGACGAAGATTTCGAGCTGGCGAAAAGTGAACGGCATTATGCCAATATATAACCAATTGGTTATTTTATCGATAACCTTTTGGGGCGTTGCTTGCGAATGGAGATACCGCGCATTGTGACCGCCAATCCGGGTGAAGGGTGAGGGAGAGGAAGCAATGGGAAAATTCATGCCGCGCCATGTCGCGCGTGGGCTGGCGTCTTCCGCCATGGCATTGGCTGTGGCTACGGGGGGAGGCATTGCTCCGGCTACCGCAGAAACCCCGGATTTCCGTTATATTCCCGCGCCGCCCAGGGCGCCCGAGGGTGCCCCCAATGTGTTACTGGTTCTGACCGACGATGTCGGCTTTGCGGCATCGAGCAGTTTTGGCGGGCCGATCCCGACGCCGGTGCTCGACAAGCTGGCCGAAACGGGCCTGCGCTATAACGCCTTCCACACGACGGCCATGTGTTCGCCGACGCGGGCCTCACTGCTGACCGGGCGTAATCATCATGCCGTGGCGACCGGGTCGATCACCAATGTCGCGGTCGATGAACCGGGATATACCTCCGTCATTCCGAAAAGCGCCGCCACATTGGGGCGGGTGCTGCGTGACAATGGCTATGATACCGCCTGGTTCGGCAAGAATCACAATACCCCGGAATGGGAAGTCGGGCCGCTGGGGCCGTTCGATCGCTGGCCCAACGGCCTTGGCTTCGATTATTTTTACGGTTTCAATGCGGCGATGACCGATCAGGTCAATCCGGCGCTGACCGAAAACCGCACGGCCGTCCGGCGCGATCCGAAGGATCCGGATTATTTTCTCGATCGCGATCTGGCCGACCACATGATCAGCTGGTTGCGGGTGCAGGATACGCTGTATCCCGACCGCCCGTTCTTCGCCTATCTGGCGCCCGGCACGCTGCATATGCCGCAACAGGCCCCGGCGGAATGGATCGCGAAATTTCGCGGGCGGTTCGATCAGGGCTGGGATGCGATGCGCGACGAGATTTTCGCCCGGCAGAAGAAAATGGGTATCGTGCCCACCAATGCGCACATGGCGCCCCGTCCCGCAGATATTCCGGCATGGAACAGCCTGACGCCGGAGCAGAAGCATATCCAGTCCCGGCTGATGGAAGTGGCGGCGGCCCAGCTTGCCTATCTCGATTTTCAGATCGGTCGGGTGATCGAGCAGCTTCGCGTCAGCGGTCGGCTCGACAATACGATGGTCATCTTCGTTCAGGGGGATAATGGCTCCAGTCTGGAGAAGTTCAACGGATCGGTGAACGAATATCTCGGTTTTGCAGGGGTGGAAGAGACGGATGAGGATCTGGGGGCAAAGCTTGATGTGCTTGGGGGGGAGCAGACCGCCGGGCAATATTCGGCGGGCTGGGCGTTCGCGACTAACACGCCCTTTCCCTGGGGCAAGCAGATCGCATCACATCTGGGTGGCCTGCGCGACGGACTGGTGATCAGCTGGCCGAAGCGCATTCATGACGGTGGTGGCGTTCGCTCGCAATTTTCTCATGTCATCGACATTGCGCCGACCATTTACGAGGCCGCAGGGATTACGCCGCCGGCCGAGGTGGACGGAGTGAAGCAGCAGCCGATCGACGGCATATCGATGGTCTACAGCTTTGACGACGCAAAGGCACCGACCCGGCATCGCGAGCAATATTTCGAGATGCTGGGCAATCGTTCCTATTATCGCGACGGTTGGCTCGCCTCGACCATTCCCGCCGCGCCGCCCTGGACCTTCACCCTTACCGATCCGGCGAAATTCGGTTGGGAGCTGTATGATCTCAATACCGATTTTGCGCAGACGAGGAATCTGGCGAAAGAAAATCCGGCGAAACTGGCCGAGTTGCAGCAGGCTTTCGACGCAGCGGCGAAGCGCAATCATGTCTATCCAATCGTCAGCAATATGCGGGGGCGGATGGCGCCGGAAAATCGTCCGCGCGCGATTCCGACGACCGGGGCCCATCGTTTTTATGCCGGTGATACGCCTTATCCGGCCTATGCCTGGCCGGTGCTGAACCCGAAATGGCAGGCATCGGCGCATATCGCTCTGGATGCCGAGGGAGCCAGCGGACCGATTATTTCGGTGGGCACGCGGTTCAGCGGATACAGGCTGATGCTGGAAGGCGGTACGCCGACCTTCGTCTATGATCCCACCGGTCGTCCGGCCGAACGGATTACGCTGCGCGCACCGTCAGGGCTGGGCGTGGGCAGGCATGAGATCAAGGTTGCTTTCCGTCTTGCCGAAGGCAAGCCGGAACTGGGGTTGAGCGTGGATGGCCGTCAGGTCGATAGCGCATCCTTGCCCCGCGTCATTAACGTGATCGGCGGGCAGGCCTTTGTCGGAAGATCCATGCTGGATGATCGCACCGGTCCGCTGCAATGCGCGTGCGGAATTGATGAGGTGGTGATCTCCAACGATTAGGGTCAGAACCCATTACTGGCGCCATTTGGACGTCCCGCAGGGATTTGACCAAAATGGCCCGGCGCTGCGTCGAAAAGTCTGGAAATATCGACATATTTCTGCGCCTTTCCTCCTTGCGATGAGCCATTTTGCTTCAAACCTCAACGGTGCCAGTAAGGGGTCCTGACCCTAGGGCGGATCGACATTGCCCTCCGGTCGCCTTCAGCCCCAGCCCTGGCGGCCTGCAAATGGCGCTTTCGCGCGCTTCCGGTGCTCACCTACCTTGAGTACGCTCCGCTCCGAATCACGCAAAATCACCATTTTCGGCTCGTCATCTTCTGAATGTCGATCCGCCCCAGGGGAGGCTGATGCCGGATCGTGCTATCCGTGCCCCATTCGCAACTTGCCCGGAGGCGGTGGGGCCGCGGCTCGGCTTTGAAAGCGGAGGAAGGGGGCCGCCGTTGCAGGCACTTCAGCCCGCCAGCCGCTTCGCCAGATAGTCGATCGCGACCTCGACCCGGCGGGGGCGGATCCGGCTGGGGGGCGTTACCAGATATAGGGCAACCGGCAGAGCAACCCAGTCGTTGAGAATCGATACCAGCTGCCCGCCTTTCAGAGCCGCATCGACGATGAAGTCGGGCAGCACGGAAATGCCGAGGCCTGCACACAAGGCGGGCAGCATCGCCTCGCCATTATTGATGCGCAGTCGCCCGGCAAGATCGACGACCGCTTCCTCGCCCGTCGCCGAATGAAAGCGCCAGGTCGCCCGTTCGCAGCGCAACGAATAGAGAATGGTTTCATGGGCGGCGAGTTCGGAGGGGTGGCCCGGTACCCCGGAAGCCTGAAGATAGGAAGGCGCCGCGACGACATATTGGCGCACATCGCGCAGACGGCGCGCGCGCAGGCTGGAATCAGGCAGGGCCGCGATGCGCAAGGCGATGTCGAACCGGTCGTCGATCAGGTCGACATGGGCATCGTCGAGCGACAGGTCGACCGACAGCCCCGGATAATCGCGCATCAACTCTGCGATGATCGGCGCGCAATGGCTGATGCCAAAGCTCATCGGTGCGGTGATGCGGACAAGGCCGGTGGGCGAGGCGGCTTCGTCGCGCGCGGCTTCCTCTGCCGCATTGCCGTCGGAGAAGATGCGCCGGGCATGGGGTAGCAGCGCCGCGCCACTCTCCGTCAGCGACAGGCGGCGGGACGTACGATGAAAAAGGCTGGTCTTCAGTTCCTGCTCAAGCCGCCCAATCGCCTTGGAAACCGTGGCCTTCGACAGGGCAAGCGCATCGGCCGCGTCGGTGAACGATCCGTGATCGGCGACGGCGGCGAAAATCGCCCAGGCTTCGAAATCAGGAAGTTTCATAGTGGAAACGATATGTTTCAATCGTTTCTATTTTGCAACCCTGCGCGAAGGCCTATTTTCGACTCAACAGCAATTCCGAGAGGAGATGTGTCATGAACACCATTGTCAGCAACCGTCTCGACATTCGTCCTTTTGCGTCGCTTGGTCATGCCGATCATGGCTGGCTCGATGCGCATCATCATTTCTCGTTCGCGGATTATTATGATCATGGCCGCATGGGCTGGGGCTCGCTCCGCGTCTGGAATGATGATGTGATCGCCGCAGGCGCAGGCTTTCCGCCGCATCCCCATGCGGACATGGAGATCATCACCTATGTCCGTCAGGGCGCGATCACCCATCGCGACAGCATGGGCAATGTCGGCCGTACCGAGGCGGGCGACGTGCAGGTGATGAGCGCAGGAAGTGGCGTGCGTCATTCCGAATATAATCTGGAGGATGAGGAAACCCGTATTTTCCAGATCTGGATCATCCCGGAACAGCGCGGCGGTGAACCGGCCTGGGGTACGCGCCCTTTCCCGAAATCCGATGCGGACAGCGGCTGGCGCGTCTTCGCCAGCGGTTTTGCCGAGGATGAAGAGGCGCTGCCGATCCGTACGTCGGCCCGCGTGCTTGGCGCTCGTCTGAAGGCGGGAGAGAGCATCGACTATCAGGTCGGCGAGGGGCGCCATGCCTATCTGGTGCCCGCGACCGGCCGGATCAGCATCGACGGCGAGATGATCAGTGCCCGCGATGGCGTTGCCCTGCGTGGTGGCGACTATCGGGTGACGGCATCGGAAGAGGCCGAGCTGGTGCTGGTCGATGCCGAGTGAAACATGGGGGCCGGGCCGGGGAAAGGCCCGGTCCCCAAACCCATTTCCCATTTCCTGACTTTCCTATCAATCCAAGGGAGATTTCCACATGGCAAAGGTTCTGGTTCTTTATTATTCCACCTATGGTCATATCGAGACCATGGCGAATGCGATTGCCGAAGGCGCGCGCAGCGCCGGGGCGCAGGTCGACATCAAGCGCGTGCCGGAAACGGTGCCCGAGGAAATCGCCCGCAACGCCCATTTCAAGCTCGATCAGGAAGCGCCGGTTGCGACCGTTGCCGATCTGGAAAATTATGATGCGATCATCGTTGGCACCGGAACGCGTTTCGGTCGGATGAGCTCGCAGATGGCGGCCTTCTGGGATGCCGCAGGCGGTCTGTGGGCGCGTGGCGGGCTGAACGGCAAGGTTGGTGCAGCCTTCGTTTCGACGGCGAGCCAGCATGGCGGGCAGGAAACCACGCTGTTTTCGATCATCACCAATTTGCTGCATTTCGGCCTGACCATCGTCGGGCTGGATTACGGCTTCGGCGCGCAGGCGGTTAATGACGAGATCACCGGGGGCGCACCCTATGGCGCGACCACTATTGCCAATGGCGACGGCAGCCGTCAGCCCAGCGAGCGCGAACTGGATGGCGCCCGCTATCAGGGGCGCCGCGTCGCGGAGGTCGCCACCAAACTGTTCGGCTGAGTTCCTTCGGGTCGCATGAAGGAAGGGGCGGGCCTCGTGGCCTGCCCCGTTTCATTGTGAAGGACGCAGGAGGTTGCCCAGGTCATGCGATCGCGAGTTCCCGTCTCCGGTCAAGCCTCGCCTGGTGTTTAGGGTCAGGACCCATTACTGGCATTGATGGTTTGGTTTTACGTTAAAGATTTCTGGCTTATATTGCCCAGTCACTCCGCCGCCACCGCCTTTGGGCGTTCCAATAGCGGCTTGAGATACTTCCCCGTATAGCTCCTCGGCTCCTTCACCACCTCTTCCGGCGTGCCGGTCGCGATGATCTCGCCGCCTTTGACGCCGCCTTCCGGGCCGAGATCGATGATCCAGTCTGCCGTCTTGATGACGTCCAGATTATGTTCGATCACCACCACGCTGTTGCCCTGATCGACCAGCGCGTGGAGCACCTCCAGCAGCTTGCGCACGTCCTCGAAATGGAGGCCGGTGGTGGGCTCGTCCAAGATATAGAGCGTTTTGCCGGTAGAGCGGCGGGAGAGTTCCTTGGCGAGCTTCACGCGCTGGGCCTCGCCGCCCGATAGCGTCGTGGCCTGCTGCCCGACCTTCACATAGCCGAGGCCGACTTCGGTCAGCATCGCCATCTTGTCGCGGATCGGCGGCACCGCCTTGAAGAATTCCACCGCATCCTCGACCGTCATGTCGAGCACGTCGGCGATACTCATCCCCTTGAACTTCACCTCCAGCGTTTCGCGGTTGTATCGTTTGCCGTGGCATTCCTCGCAGGTGACATAGACATCCGGCAGGAAGTGCATCTCGATCTTGATGACGCCGTCGCCCTGACACGCCTCGCAGCGGCCACCCTTCACGTTGAAGCTGAACCGACCCGGCTTGTACCCGCGTGCCTGCGCCTCCGGCAGTCCGGCGAACCAGTCGCGAATATTGGTGAAGGCGCCGGTATAGGTGGCGGGGTTGGAGCGGGGGGTGCGACCGATGGGCGACTGGTCGATGTCGATCACCTTGTCGCAATGCTCAAGACCGGTCAGCTTATCATGAGGCCCGGCGACCACGCGCGCGCCATTGAGGGAGCGCGCGGCGGCGGCATAGAGCGTATCGATGGTGAAGCTCGACTTGCCCGAGCCGGAGACGCCGGTGATGCAGGTGAAGGTGCCGAGCGGGATGCTCGCCGTCACGCCGCGCAGATTATTGGCGCGGGCATTGTGCAGCGTCAGTTTCTTGCCATTACCCTTGCGCCGCTTTTTCGGCACCGGGATTTCGCGCGTGCCGTTGAGATAATCGGCAGTGAGCGAGCCGCTGGTGGCGAGGATGTCGTCCAGCGTGCCCTGCGCGACGATCTGCCCGCCATGCACGCCCGCGCCGGGTCCCATATCGACGATATAATCGGCGGTGCGGATCGCATCTTCGTCATGCTCGACAACGATCACCGTATTGCCGAGATCGCGCAGCCGCTTCAGGGTTTCGAGCAGCATGTCATTATCCCGCTGATGCAGGCCGATGCTGGGTTCGTCGAGCACATAAAGCACGCCGGACAGGCCGGAGCCGATCTGGCTGGCGAGGCGGATGCGCTGGCTCTCACCGCCCGAGAGGGTGCCGGAGGTGCGGTCGAGATTGAGATAATCGAGCCCGACATTGTTGAGGAAACCGAGACGCTCGACGATTTCCTTGAGAATGGCCTTGGCGATCTGCTTCTGCTGATCGGTGAGGTGGTCGGGTAGTTTCGTGAACCAGTCGAGCGCATCGACCACCGACATACGCGTCGGGCCGCTGATATTCTCGCCCGCGATTTTGACGCTGAGCGCCTCGGGCTTGAGGCGCGCGCCGCCGCAGGTCTCGCAGGGCTGGGAGGTCTGATATTTGGACAACTCCTCGCGCATCCATGCGCTGTCGGTCTGGAGCATCCGGCGATTGAGATTGCCGATCACGCCCTCGAACGGCTTTTTCACCTCATAGCTTTTGCGCCCGTCCTGAAAGCGCAGCGTGACCGGCTTGCCGCCGGTGCCGTGCAGGATGATGAGGCGAACCTCGCCGGGGAGATCCTTCCACGGCGTTTCGAGATCGAAACCGAATTCGCGGGCAAGGCTGCCCAGTACTTGCATATAATAGGGGCTGGGCGGGTTGGACTTGGCCCAGGGAACGATCGCGCCTTTTTTGAGCGTCAGCTCCTCATTGGGGACGACGAGCTGATCGTCGAACAGCAGTTTCTCGCCAAGGCCGTCGCAGGCCGGGCAGGCGCCCTGCGGCGCGTTGAAGGAGAAGAGGCGCGGTTCGATCTCCGGGATGGTGAAGCCGGAAACGGGGCAGGCGAATTTCTCGGAAAAGACGATGCGGTTGACGGGGATGCCGGCATTTTTCAGTTTCCGGGTCTGGGCGCCGTCCGCTTCTGCCTCATCCTCGCGTCCGGGCACCACGCCGTCGGCCAGATCGGCATAAGCGAGGCCATCGGCAAGGCGGAGCGCGGTTTCGAAACTGTCGGCAAGGCGGGTCTGGATCCCGTCCTTCACCGCGATACGGTCCACCACCACTTCGATGTCATGCTTATATTTCTTGTCGAGCGCGGGGGCGTCCTCGATATTGTGGAATTCGCCGTCGATGCGCACGCGGGTGAAGCCCGCCTTCTGCCACTCGGCCAGCTCCTTGCGATATTCGCCCTTGCGGCCGCGCACGACGGGGGCGAGCAGGTAGAGGCGCGTACCCTCCGGCAGAGTCATCAGCCGGTCGACCATCTGAGAAACGGTCTGCGCCGAGATCGGTTCGCCGGTTGCGGGGGAATAGGGGATGCCGACCCGCGCCCAGAGCAGGCGCATATAATCGTAAATCTCGGTGACGGTGGCGACCGTGGAGCGCGGGTTACGGCTGGTCGTCTTCTGCTCGATGCTGATCGCGGGCGAGAGGCCGTCAATATGCTCCACATCCGGCTTTTGCATCATTTCGAGGAACTGGCGCGCATAGGCGGAGAGCGACTCGACATAGCGCCTTTGCCCTTCCGCATAGATGGTGTCGAAGGCCAGAGACGATTTGCCGGACCCGGAAAGGCCGGTGATCACGATCAGCTTATCGCGGGGAAGATCAACGTCCACGCCCTTGAGATTATGTTCGCGCGCGCCGCGCACTTTTATATGGGTCAGCATGACGTCGAGGATTTCCTGATTGCCAGTCGTTCGCAGGAGGGCGGCACCGGAAGGCCGGAGTCGCGCCTTTCTGTTCGATATATGTTCCCAATGCGGCCAGCGCAATTGTTGCGGGTAAAAGAAGGCCTTGTTTCGGCCAGGAGCGAGCATGTCCGATTTCTACATTTTCTATATCGCTTTTTACCTTGGTTTACGTTACGGTAAACTCGATTCGTCAGAGGGTCGTCCGGGGGGATGATTGGGGTTTTTGGCCGGGCGCGGTGCCAGGATGCAATAAAAGCTTGCCTGTTCCTGCGGTTTTTGGTCATTTCAATCTGACAGATCGGTAGAGTTTTAAGAATCCTGAAGTGCCCGACAGCATGCAGGATGCGCCCTCGGATGTCCCTTGCATCCGAGGGCGTTTTTGCCTGTTCGCTTTATCGGCCGGATTTATGCTGCACTGCACAAAATTGTTGCAAATTCGCTCCGGGCAAGATTAACTGGGGACAACCGCCGCTTAAGGGTTCGCTAACCACCCCGGATTCATACTATATATGTCCGGGTCTGAAAGTTCGGAGGCAGAAAATGAGTGGCAACGGCAAGGCGCCAGACGGCTCCATCACTCTTGCGGAGATGCGGGAATTCGCCAGTTTTCCGGCGGCAACCCAGCGTTATATCCGCCGTTCCCTCGACGTGGCCTTTCATCGATCGGATGTGATGGAATTGTGGAGCCGGGATGTGGTCGAGGCCGCCAGCATCCGCGCACAGGCCCGCATATATGAGCGTATTCCCGAGCTGAAGGCGATGATCCCCGATGACAGCGGACTGGAGCAGGTGGAACCGTTCATGGCCCCGCTCATCAGTATGTCGGCCTTCGATCTTGCTCAGGATCGGCTGACGAGTTTTTCGGCCTTTCGTTTTCTCTATGAGCGGCTTTTGGGGGCGGGTGCGCGACCCTGGTTGCCCGGTGCGTTCTGCGCGGCGGCAAGCCTGCCCAACCTGCACCCCGACAAGCGCCGCGCCTTGCTGCAATCGATCAGCGAGGCGGCGGCGACGGCGATCGGCTGGTCCAACCGGGAACCCAGCTTCTACCCCGAATGGGTCGAAAAAGTGGATATAGACAGCGCGGCGAGCTGACGGCACGCCAGCCCTCAATATTTATATGGATTTTTGTCTATAGTTGTTGTTCCGCGTGTCTGGTTGCACAGGAAGACGGCCCCGGTAAAATAAATGCCCGGTTCCTTGATCGTCTTCGCTATTTCATAGGCATGGCGGAATTCTTCCACCGTCAGCTCCACCGGTGCTTCATCGGGCTGCCAGGTCATGCCGTACGCATAATCCTCGCCCTTGTTGCTGATTTCGATGTGGCACCCCATGACATGGGTGACGGGGTTATGGTCCATGAAGTCGATGATGCGCTTCATGCTGTCGAACCAGGGCTCCCAGAAGCTGATATAGCATCGTCCCCGGTAGAACATGTCGCCGGTGAACAATATCTGGGTATAGGTATCATAATAGGTGAATTCCGAAATGACATGGCCCGGGGACCCCCAGATCAGGATGTCACGGCCGCCGAGATCCAGTGTCACCTTTTCTTCCGGAAAATTGGTCATGCCCCAGAAGCCGACCATTTCTTCATGGGTCAGGCCCATATAGCGGGTGTTGGGCCGGTCGAAAAACTGGTTGACCGCTGCATAATGATCGGCGTGCAGATGGCTGAACGCGACCAGCAATTCCATCTTGCTGGTATCCTTGCCGTGCCGCTTGCCCCATTCCGCGATGGTGTCATCGACTATGCCGCGCAGATCCCAGTCGTTGCGCAACTGGGTGAAGCCTTCATCCAGCAACAATATGCGGTCATTGCCGAAATAGAGCGGCGCGAAGGGGGCTTCATAGCTATAGGCCTTGCTCTGGCGGAGAAAGGCGGTGTGCTCATTATACCAGTGCACCTGGACCGGCGGATCGCTATTGTCCATCAGCGAGGGTGAGCCGCAAATCCATTTTTTCGGATAGCTACCGGGAGCGGGCAGGTTGCTCTTGAAGTCGATGGCGGGGCCGGAGGAAAGGCCGGCGGCCTGGGCGACCCCGGTGACCAGCGCATTGGCGGCCGGAACGGCGACGGCGGCGGCGGAGAGAAAGCTTCTGCGATCCATATCGATGTCCTTCGGTAAAACGGTCATGGCGGAGACTGGGAAGGCCGCCTTTTCAGAACGGACGGGGGGCGTTGATGTTGGGAACACCCTCCGGCCAGTCTTTGGTCCGTTGGTCCGGGCTGACATTGTTAAGCAGGATGAAATCCGGCCGGATCAGCATGACCGCCTTACCCTTCGCCTCCTGCGCATAGTGCAGGGCTTCGTCGATCAGCTCCGGCTCCATCTCCAGCACGCGCTCATAGGGCTTGTAGGTGGAGAAACGCGGATAGGCTTTGCCCGGCACGAACTGCATATCGATGTGACCGCCCATCACCCATTTGACCGGATGGCTGTCTTTCCATGCCTTCAGCCGCGCGAGCGACATCATATAATCGGCGTCGTTGCTGATATTGATCTTGCCCGGAAACAGGAAATCGCCGGTGAAGAGGAAATCGGTATAGGGATCATAAAAGCTGACCCCGTCCTTGTGCGTGCCGGGGGTCGGGATCACGTCGATGGTGCGGCCGCCCAGATCGATCGTGCCGGTGCCGTCGGGCCAGGACCGTTCCAGCCTGTAAAAACGCTTCATCAGTTCGAGCGGCTTGGGAACCAGAGTGGTGTCGGGCCGTCCGGCAAACTGGGCGAGGCCCTGATTCTGGGCGATGTCCTCCCCCGATGTCATGACCACGGTCAGCGGCAGGCTGGCGCGGCGGCGCATGTCGCACCAGCGGCTGATGATCGCATCCACGGTCTGGCGTAGCGGGTAATAATTGGCCTCCGGAGTGGCGCCGGTATCGATCAGCAGCGCGCCCTTATTGCCGAAGAGCAGATAGGTGAAGGGGGCTTCCCAGTGGACGCAGCAATTCTGGCGCAGGACATAGCTGTCCTCATTATACTGGACGACCTGCACCCGGGGGTCGCGGTTTTTGGCGGCGATGTTGGAGCCGTAAATCCAGCGGAAGGCGAGCCGGCCGGCGGCCGGGCCGTCGCATTCATAATTGTGAAGGACAGGGCCGGTGGGGTGAAGCGGGACTGCCGAATCGGTGTTGCGCGCGCCCACGGGATTATACCCCAGCGCAGGGTTTCCATTGGGGTAGGAGGAGCTGGTCGCCGAAGGCTGGCTCCCGGTTTGTTGGGGATTATATCGAGTGGCCAGATTCTCGGGCATGGCATTCTCCCTTTCTGAAACAACGGCGCGAGCAATGCATTCACAACAGGCATCATGGCTGGGCGGACGGAATCGATTCGCGCAGGTCAGGCGACCCGTTCGGTTCATCCTCGCCAAATAGTTTTATTTATCAGTATGTTATCTGTAATCGCCCGGGCGCGGAAAGAGAGCTGTCTTCCGCCATGATGGTAGTGACTATATGGCTTATTACGCATTTGACAATTGGTAATAATCAATTACCGTCATAATCCGATGGTCGGCCCCGATGGCATTTTGATAAGCATCATCGGCCAGGAGAGGGCCACCTATACGTTTTTTGCCCCAGCGACCCGTCAGAGCGTCAGGGGTATCGTCTTCCACGGTGTAACAGGGAAACCGCGATGACCCGTATCATCATAAAGCTTCGGTCTCTTCTGGCGATGTTGGCCATGACGCTGCTCGCCGCCTGCGGCGGCGCTCCGGACAATCCGGCCGCGCAGAAGAAGGAATTCACCATCGGCTGGTCGATTTATGCCGGATGGATGCCATGGCCCTATGCCCAACAGGCGGGCATCGTGAAAAAATGGGCGGATAAATATGGGATCGACATCAAGATCGTGCAGATCAACGATTATGTCGAATCGGTAAACCAATATTCCGCCGGAAAGCTGGACGGCGTCACCGTTACCAACATGGATGCACTGACCATTCCGGCGGTTGGCGGCAAGGATACCAGCGCGATCATTCTGGGCGATTATTCCAACGGCAATGACGGAATCGTGCTGAAGAACGGGGCCAGCCTCGCCGATATCAAGGGGCGGTCGGTCAATCTGGTCGAGCTTTCGGTTTCGCATTATCTGCTGGCGCGGGCGCTCGAGACGCAGGGCATGGCGCTGACCGACGTAAAGACCGTCAATACCGCCGACGCGGACATGGTGGGCGCCTTCACCAGTCCGGACGTGCAGGCGATGGTCGCATGGAATCCGCAGCTTTCGGAGATCAGCAAGCAGCCGGGGGCGAAGCAGGTTTTCAACTCTTCCCAGATCCCTGGCGAGATTCTCGACCTGCTGGTGGTCGATACTGCGACGTTGAAGGCCAATCCCAATCTGGGCAAGGCGCTGGCCGGTATCTGGTATGACACCATGGCCCTGATGCAGCGTCAGGATGAGGAAGGAAAGAAGGCGCGGGCGGCGATGGCCGGGCTGGCGGGGGCAACGCCGGAAAGCTTTGACGCGCAACTCGCCACCACGCGTCTCTATGTCACCGCCGCCGATGCGGTTGCCGCCGTGACCAGCCCGGATCTGGTGAAGACGATGACCCGCGTGCGGGACTTCAGCTTCTCCAGGGGGCTGTTCGGTCCGGGCGCGTCGTCCGCCGATGCGGTCGGCATTGCCTTCCCCGGCGGCAAGGTGCTGGGCAATGAGGGCAATGTGAAGCTGCGTTTCGATGCGACCTATATGCAGATGGCCGCTGAGGGGAAGCTGTGACGCCGGCGATGACGGGTCATCGCTTTCCTTCATGTGCGGCCCGGACGGCGGGTGCTCTTTTCGACAGGATCGGCTGATATGCAGTGGGTCAATGTGAAACCGGGCAGGCGGAGCGCGGCCCTGATGGGAGCGATCCCCGTGGCGATCGTGATCCTGACCTATCTGATCGCCTCTGCCAACCGGCATGCCGCCAATCCCGCCGACAAGTTGTTGCCCACGCCGGGGGCGATGGTCGATGCGATGTCCGCGCTGATACTGCATGCCGATCCCTTGTCGGGCAGGCTGCTTTTCTGGGCGGATACCGCCGCCAGCCTGCAACGGCTGGGGCTGGGACTGGGCATTTCGACCGCGATCGCCCTGCTGGTGGGGCTGGTCATGGGGTTGCTGCCGGTCGTGCGGGCCAGTCTGGCGCCGTTGATAACGATAATCGCCGTGATACCGCCAATCGCGCTGCTGCCCATATTGTTCATTGTCTTCGGGCTTGGCGAAACGGCCAAGGTGATGCTGATCATCATCGGCATCGCGCCCTTCATCACCCGCGATATTGCCAGCCATATCGGCGCCATTCCCGCCGAACAGATCGTCAAGGCGCAGACCTTGGGCGCCAGTAGCTGGCAGCTCGCATTGCGGGTCGCCTTGCCGCAGGCGATGCCACGCCTGATTCACGCCGTGCGCCTTTCCATCGGCCCGGCCTGGGTGTTCCTGATCTCGGCCGAGGCGATCGCGTCCGACATCGGGCTCGGCTACCGCATCTTCCTGGTCCGCCGGTACCTCTCGATGGATATCATCCTGCCTTATGTGGCGTGGACTGCACTGCTTGCGATCGCGATGGATCTGGCGCTGTTGTGGATCGGCCGTAAGGCCTTCCCCTGGGCACAGGGAGAGAGGCGATGACCGGTTTGCTGAGCCTGCGCAACGTCTGGCTTGAATATGGCGACAAGGTGATCCTCGAACGGGTCGAGTTCGATGTCGCGGAAGGCGAATTCGTCCTGATCGTCGGCCCTTCCGGCGCGGGAAAGAGCAGCCTGCTGCGTATCGTTCTGGGTCAGGAACAGCCGACCCGGGGGCAGATATTGCTCGACGGGAACCCGATGCCGCGCGAATGCGGGCCGGATCGCGGGGTCGTGTTTCAGCGTTATTCGGTCTTTCCGCACCTTACCGTGTTGCAAAATGTGCTGGTCGGGCTGGAATATAGCCGGGCGCCGCTGCTGGCTCGCCTGTTCGGGGCGAAGCGGAAGCAAGCGCTGGCCGAAGCGCGAGAGATGCTGGATGCGGTCGGGCTGGCCGATCATGCCAATGTCTATCCGGCGCAGATGTCGGGCGGCATGCAACAGCGGCTCGCGATCGCGCAGACGCTGATCATGCGGCCGCGCATCGTGTTGCTGGATGAACCCTTCGGTGCGCTCGACCCCGGCATTCGCGGTGACATGCACAGGCTCATCACCCGGCTGTGGCGCGAACATGGGCTGACCATCCTGATGGTGACGCATGATATCAAGGAAGCCTTTTCGCTCGGCACACGGGTGCTGACCGTCGACAAGCGGCGGCACGATCCCCATGCGCCGCACCGTTTCGGTTCGACCGCGGTCTATGACCTGCGGCTGGACCGGAAGAAACGGGAGGCGGCGGAAGCCGAAGCTTCTGCTGTTTCGACCGCCGGAAAGAGCGAGAAACTATAGACACCGGCTTTCCGGTCGGCTAATTATTACGAATTGGAAATTCTGTAATAAAGGTGATTCCATGAGTAACGATCCCGGATCGGGGCTCTCTCGATTGAGCATCAGCCTGCCCACCGAATTGTTCCGGCAGCTCGATGTGATGGTTGAGGAGCGCGAATTGCCTTCCCGGTCGCAGCTTATCGCCGAGCTTATCCGCCATGCCCTTGCCGAGCATGATGCGGCCATGCACCCCGATGAGATGCTCGCGGGCACGATCACGCTCATCTATCGCGCCGGAGCCGGAAATGTCCGTGAGCAGGTCGCGCAGACCCAGTCGGACTATCTGAAGGAAGTCATCTCCGCCCAGCATGTCTTTCTGGAGGAGAGCCAGTCGATGGAGGTCCTGTTGGTGCAGGGCCCCGCAGTGCGGCTCCATGCGCTGTGCGATGCGCTGCGCAAGGTCAGGGGCGTCCAGCAATTACGCATGTTCACGACGACGGCATTGTTGCCGCCGCTGCACAGTCATGGCGCCGGCCATACCGGCCCGTCCGAAAAAGAGGTTCAGTGAAATGGCAGAACTGAAAAATCCCCTGGCTGCCCGCGATCACGCCCGTGCCATGGAAGGCACGGTGGTCGAAGCCATGCCCATGCTTCCCCCGATGGCGGACGACCTGCCGGAGGGCGTGGCCGTCGATGACTTGCTCTGGGAAGAAACAATCGCCGCAGGGGGCTATGCCGGGCGGCTGCTGAAGCGCGGATCGGTCGTGCGATTGAACGATGTGCATGGCGACGCCTGCGCGACGATCCAGATTTTCAACGCAGCGATGCCGACCGAGCGGTTGAACGTCGCCGATACGGCCAAGATTCAGTGGAATGCCTATCTCGGCGCGGGCAAGCTGCTGCTTTCCGATATGGGCCGGGTGTTGATGAGCATCACCGCCGACGATGCCGGAACCCATGACATATTTTGCGGCGCCTCCAACGAGGCGTCGAACCGGCGGCGCTATGGCGACGGCAGCAATTCCGGCGCGACGCCCAATGCCCGCGATCGGCTGCTGCTCGGCGCGGCGAAGTTCGGGCTGGGGCGCAAGGATGTGCACCCGGCGATCACCCTGTTCAAGGGTACGCATATCGAGGCGGACGGCACCATAACGCCGCAGATCGGGCCATTTCCTCCGGGTCGCACCCTTTTCCTGAGGGCGGAGATGGACGTGATTCTGGTGATGGCCAACTGCCCCCATGTGCTTGACCCGCGCGAGGAGTGGACGGTCACGCCGCTGCGCGTCACCGCCTGGCGCGGGCCGGTCACCGCGCCTGACGATCCCATCCGCACCGCGATGCCGGAGGGGCTGCGCGCCTTTCTCAACGTCGAAGATCATTATCGCCTCTGACAAGGAACAGCCATGTCCTCTGATCCCTATCTCGCCGGCATTGACGCTGTGGTCGTGCATGATGAAGTGGTCCCGGCCCGGGCGCCGTGGATGCACCAGGTGAAGGTCGGCCAGACGCTGCGCATCGTCGATCTCGAAGGCAATCAGGCCGTCGATTTCCTGCTTTATTCCACCACTGACGATACGGAGCGCTACAGCGCGCAGGATACGATGGCGGCGCAGGGCAATATCTTTCTGCGCGCCGGGACGGTTCTTCTTTCCAATGAAGGGCGGCCGATGATGACGCTGACCGATACGTCGGTCGATTATCATGACACGATCGGCGGCGCCTGTTCCTGCGAAAGCAACACGCTGCGCTATGGCCATCACACCAAGGCGCAACATGCCTGTGTCGACAATTTCCTGAACGCCAATCTGCGTGATGGGCGGAACAAGCGCGACATCGTGTCGAACATCAACTTCTTCATGAATGTGCCGGTGGAGGAGGATGGGTCGCTCGGGATCGTCGACGGCATTTCGGCGCCGGGCCTGACGGTGGACCTGCGTGCGGAAATGGACGTGACGGTCGTCGTTTCCAACTGCCCGCAGATCAACAATCCCTGCAATGGCTTCAACCCCACCCCCGTTCGCATGATCGTTTCCGAATGAGCTTCGATACTGTCCTGATCGCCAATCGCGGGGCCATTGCCTGCCGTATCATCCGCACTCTCAGGCGGATGGGCCTGCGGTCGGTCGCGGTTTATTCTGAGGCGGATGCCGGGTCGTTGCATGTCGCGGAAGCGGATGAGGCGGTGCTGGTCGGGCCTGCTCCGGCGACCGAGAGCTATCTCAATGTCGATGCCATATTGGCGGCGGCAAAGGCGACCGGCGCGGGCGCGATCCATCCCGGTTATGGCTTCCTTGCCGAAAATGCGGCCTTTGCCGAGGCCTGCGCGGAAGCGGGCATCGTCTTCGTCGGTCCGACGCCGGACAGCATGCGCGCTTTCGGCCTGAAACACAGCGCCCGCGAACTGGCGCAGGCGCATGGCGTCGCGCTGGCGCCCGGTACGCCGATCCTGCGCGATGCCGAAGCGGCGGTCGAGGCGGCGGCGGAAATCGGCTATCCGGTGATGCTGAAGGCCACGGCGGGCGGCGGCGGCATTGGTATGCGGATCTGCCGCGACGCACATAGCGTGCGCGAGGATTTTGCCAGCGTCGCCCGTCTGGGCGCGGGGAATTTCGGCGATGCGGGCGTGTTCCTCGAACGTTATGTCGAGCGCGCCCGCCATGTCGAAGTGCAGATTTTCGGCGATGGGCAGGGCCGGGTCGTGGCCCTTGGCGACCGCGATTGCTCGCTTCAGCGCCGCAACCAGAAAGTGGTGGAGGAAGCGCCCGCGCCGTTGCTGCCCGATGCGGTGCGGCAGGGGCTGATTTCCGCCGCGATCGCACTGGGGCAGGCGGTCGACTACCGGTCGGCCGGTACGGTCGAATTCCTTTACGATGCCGAGCGGCAGGACTTTTTCTTTCTGGAGGTGAACACCCGGCTTCAGGTCGAACATGGCGTGACCGAGGAAGTATTCGGCGTCGATCTGGTCGAATGGATGATCCGGGGCGCGATGGGCGATTATGCCTTCATGGATGCGCCGCCCGCCGCCCCGAACGGCGTCGCGGTACAGGTGCGGCTGTATGCCGAGGATCCGGCACTCGATTATCGTCCGACCTCGGGGCAACTGATCGACGTGACCTTCCCCGATGATGTGCGGGTCGAAAGCTGGTGCGCCAGCGGGACCGAGATCAGCGCCTATTATGACCCGATGCTGGCGAAGCTGATCGTCCATGCGCCCGACCGGGCGGCGGCGATCCGGGCGATGCAGGATGCGCTCGATCATACCCAGCTTGCCGGTATTGAAACCAATGTGCGCTGGTTGCGCGACGTGGTGCGCGCCGAAGGGTTCGTCAGCGGTCAGGTATCGACCCGGATGCTCGACGGCATCGTCCATCAACCGCGCAGCATCCGCGTGCTGAGCGGCGGTACCGCCACCAGCGTGCAGGATTATCCGGGGCGCCAGCATCTCTGGGCGGTGGGCGTTCCGCCCTCGGGGCCGATGGATGCGCTGTCCTTCCGGCTCGGCAACCGGCTGCTCGGCAATCCCGAGGGGATGGCGGGGCTGGAATGCACGGTGACAGGTCCGAGCCTGTTGTTCAATGCCGATGCACGGATATGCCTGACCGGTGCCGATTTCGGTGCGAAGCTGGACGGCGTGCCGGTCGAGCGCAACCGCCCGATCGAGATTGCCGCGGGCCAGACGCTCAGTCTCGGCCGGGCGACCGGCGGCGGCACGCGCGGCTATATCGCCTTTGCGGGCGGGCTCGACCTGCCCACCTATCTGGGCAGCGCCAGCACCTTCGATCTTGGTCGGTTCGGCGGTCATGCCGCGCGCAACATGGTGGCGGGCGATACGCTGCATCTGGCGGGACGGTCGGTCGATACCGCCCCGGCGGTCGCCCTTTCCAGCGTGCCGCCCATGGGCAGGGAATGGGCGATCCGCGTTCTTTACGGCCCGCATGGCGCACCGGATTTCTTCACGCCCGGCGATATCGACACTATTTTGTCGGCGGACTGGAAGGTGCATTACAACTCCAACCGTACCGGCGTTCGCCTGATCGGTCCGAAGCCGCACTGGGCGCGCAAGGATGGCGGCGAGGCCGGCCTGCATCCTTCCAACATCCACGACAATCCCTATGCGATCGGCGCGGTCGATTTTACCGGGGATATGCCGATCATCCTCGGACCGGACGGTCCGTCGCTCGGCGGGTTCGTCTGCCCGTTCGTCATCATCTCGGCCGATCGCTGGATGATGGGGCAATTGACGCCGGGCGATACGGTGCGGTTCGTCATGGTCGATTATGATGCGGCGGTGACGGCGCATCAGGCACAGCAGGACTGGCTTTCCGGCAAGGCGGAGCTGCCTTCTTCATCTCCCGCGCTTGCAATGGTGGAAGAGGCGACCCCGATCCTCGCCGACCTTGCTTCGCGGACCAACCGGCCCCGCACCGTCTATCGCCAGCAGGGCGACCGCAATATTTTGGTCGAATATGGCCCGATCATGCTCGATATCGAGCTGCGCATCCGTGTCCATGCGCTGATGATCGAACTGGAGCGGATGGCGTTGCCCGGCATTATCGACATCGTGCCGGGTATCCGTTCGCTTCAGGTCCATTATGATCCCGACCGGATGACGCAGCCGGAGCTGCTGGCGCTGCTGATCGACGCGGAGGAACGGCTGGGCGGTCTGGATGATTTCACCATCCCGTCCCGCGTCGTTCACCTGCCGCTGAGCTGGCGCGATCCGGCGACGCTGGAGACGGTCGAGAAATATATGGCGGCGGTGCGCGACGATGCACCCTGGTGCCCGGACAATATCGAGTTCATCCGGCGTATCAACGGGCTCGACAGCGTCGAGGATGTCCGCAACATCGTGTTCGATGCGCGCTATCTGGTGATGGGGCTGGGCGATGTCTATCTGGGCGCGCCGGTCGCGACCCCGGCGGACCCGCGCCATCGGCTCGTCACCACCAAATATAATCCGGCGCGGACATGGACCCCGCCCAATGTCGTCGGCATCGGCGGCGCCTATATGTGCATCTATGGCATGGAAGGGCCGGGCGGTTATCAGCTGTTCGGGCGGACCATTCAGGTGTGGAACACTCACCGCCAGACCGACTCCTTCGTGGACGGCAAGCCATGGCTGCTGCGGTTCTTCGACCAGATCCGCTTCTTCCCGGTCAGCCATGAGGAACTGACCGAATGGCGACGGGATTTCCCGCTCGGTCGCCGGTCTATCCGGGTTGACGAGGAGGAATTCCGCCTCGCCGATTATCGCGCCTTTCTTGCCGAAAACGCCGAGAGCATCGCGGCGTTCGAGGCACAGCGGCAGGCGGCGTTCGATGCCGAGCGGGCCGAGTGGGAACGGCGCGGCGAGTTCGATCGGGTCGCTTCGCTCGCCGCCGCCGAAAGCGGGGACAGCGCGCCTGTCGTTATCGATGTGCCGGACGGGGCCGAACTGATCGAGGCGCCCTTTGGCGGCAGCGTCTGGAAGATGCTGGTCGCGCCGGGCGACCGGGTCGATGAAGGTGAGAATATCGCGGTAATCGAGGCGATGAAGATGGAGTTCCCGATACCCAGCCCCGGTGCCGGGGTGATCGAGAAACTCTATGTGAAGGAGCGGGACATCATCCAGTCCGGTACGGCCCTGTTCGCGTTGCGGAGGTGAAGAGCATGGATTTTTCCCGTCTGGATGCCGAAACCATCGCCGCGCGCGTCAATGGAGGCGAACTTTCTGCCGAGCAGATCGCGCAAGAGGTGCTGGCCCGGATCGAGGCCTATGACGCGCTGCAGCCGCAGGTCTGGATTACGCGGGTTGCCCCGGCGGACCTTATCGCTGCGGCGCGCGCGATCGATGCGCGCATCGCGACGGGGGAAGTGCTGCCGCTCGCCGGTGTGCCCTTCGCGGTGAAGGATAATATCGATGTGGCGGGGCTGGAAACGACCGCCGCCTGCCCGGCCTTTGCCTATCGCCCCGAAAAATCCGCCACCGTGGTTTCCCGGTTGCTGGCGGCGGGCGCCCTGTGCGTGGGCAAGACCAATCTGGACCAGTTCGCCACCGGGCTTGTCGGCACCCGTAGCCCCTATGGCATCCCGCGAAATGCCTATAATCTCGATTATGTCAGCGGCGGGTCGAGTTCCGGTTCCGCCGTTGCCGTGGCGGCCGGGCTTGTCGCCTTCGCGCTGGGCACCGATACGGCGGGGTCGGGTCGGGTGCCGGCCGCGTTCAACCATCTGATCGGGTTCAAGCCGAGCAAGGGCACGTGGAGCAGCAACGGCCTGGTGCCCGCCTGCCGGACGCTGGATTGCATCACCGTCTTTGCCTCGACCATCGCGGATGCGCGCCGGGTCGATGCGGTGGCGGCGGGATTTGACGGGCAGGATGCCTATTCCCGCCGGATTGCGCCACTGTTCCGTCCGATGCTGCGCGTCGGCGTGCCGCTTCCGGCGCAGCGCAACTGGTTCGGCGACGGGCAGTCGGAGCGTTTTTACAACAAGGCGATCGAAACGCTGGCGGCCACCGGGGTCGAGATCGTTCCGATCGACATTGATTTCCTCAACGAGGCTGCGCGTCTGCTTTATGGCGGCCCCTGGGTGGCGGAACGCACGGCGGCGATGGAAGCCATTCTCGCCGACCATCCCGATGCCGTCGATCCGGTGGTGCGCGCCATTGTCGAGCCGGGCAGGGCGGTGAGTGCGGTCGATCTGTTCAAGGGACAATATCGGCTGGCGGAACTGCATCGTCAGGCCGAGGGGATGTGGGAAGACATCGACTATCTGATGCTGCCGACCACGGGCACGACCTATCGGGTGCGGGAGCTGGCGGTGTCGCCGGTTGCGCTCAACAGCAATCTGGGGGCCTATACCAATTTCGTCAATCTGCTCGACATGGCGGCGATCGCGCTGCCCGCAGGGGCGAGGGACAATGGCACCGGCTTTGGCATCACCCTGATCGGCCCGGCGGGCACCGATCAGGCGCTGATGGATGCGGGCGAAATCTGGCTGGCGGCGGCGGGCCTGCCGTCCTTGCCGCCTTTGGACAGAGGGGAACATATGGAAAGCGTGAAACTGGCCGTGGTCGGTGCCCACCTCAAGGATATGCCGCTGCATTGGCAGCTTACATCGCGGGATGCGGTTTTTGTCGGCAGCTTCCTCACCGCGCCGACCTATCGCCTTTATGCGATGGCGGATTCTGTGCCGCCCAAGCCCGCGCTGGTGCATGAGGACGGCGGCGCGGCGATCGCGGTCGAGGTCTATGAGCTAAGCGTCGCTGCCTTCGGCAGTTTCGTTGCGGAGGTGCCGCCGCCGCTCGCAATCGGTTCGGTCACGCTGGAAGACGGCAGTGTCGTCAAGGGCTTTGTCGCCGAACCGCGCGCGACCATGGGAGCCGAAGATATCACCGCGCTGGGCGGCTGGCGCGCCTATATCGCGCGCGGGGCATAGAACCGGAGTTCGATGCGTTCCGACGCACCATCGTCCGCTTGGGTGGTGCGGTACCTGAATGGCTTCAGGGCAGACCGATTCTGCGTCTAGGGGGGGGGCTCACCTGTCATGAGAGGAAGGCAAAATCAGTCCTCCCTTCATGGCGATCCCCTTATTTCCTGGCCCTTTGTGGGATGAGGAACAGGAGGAAGGATAGAGAGAGAATGCCGCTCGCGATGAAAAAGGCGATGTCCGGGCTTTGAACGGGCGCGCGCGGTGACAGGAAGAAGCCGAATATCTGCGTGAAGAGGATTGTGCCTGCGAGCATGGACAGGCTTTGCACCGCAGCGATTCCGCCCTGCAGGCTACCCTGCGCGTCTTCCGGCAGGGAGCGCGACATCAGCGCCGAAATCGAGGGATGCACAAATCCTTCGATCGCATGGATAACCAGCATCACGAAGATCAGGATGGTCGAGTTGAGCAGACCATATGCGGCACAGGACAATGTGGCCACGATCAGTCCGACCAGCGCAAGGGGCCGTTCCCCCCAGCGCACTACCGCCGGGCCGGTCCCGAACCCCTGCAAAAGCGCCATAGAAAGGCCGGATATCGCCAGCGTCAGCCCGATCGTGGTGCCCGACCAGTCGAATTTGGCGAGGCCCCAGAAAGACCAGATTGCGATATAGACCGATGTACCAAGGAAGTAGAGGGCGAGCACGCTGACTTGTAAGAGCACGCCGGGATACCGCCGGAAAATGGCGAACACCCCAAAGGGGTTGGCTTCCTTCCATTGAAAGGCGCGCCTCTTGTCATCGGGCAGGGTTTCGGGGAGGAAGAAGAGGCCGAACAGGAAATTGGCTCCGGCCAGTGCCGCGGCAGCCCAGAAGGGAATGCGGGTGCCGAATTCGCCCAGAATGCCGCCAAAGGCCGGGCCCAGTACGAAGCCAAGGCCGAAGGCGGCGCTGGTAAGACCAAAGGCCCGGGCCCGTGTTTCCGGTGTATGAACATCGGCCAGGCAGGCATTGGCGATCACGAAAGAGGCGCCGCAAACGCCCGCGATCAATCGTCCGAGAAACAGCCAGCCGACCGAAGGGGCGAGCGCGTGAATTACATAATCGACGGCAAGACCGCCTACCGCCAGCAGCAGGAGAGGCCGTCGCCCGATCCGGTCCGACAGGGCACCCAGAAGCGGCGCGCAAATGAATTGCGCAAGGCTGAACACCGCGAACATCCACCCGCCGATCCGGGCAGCGTCATCAAGGCCAATATGTCCTACTTCCTCGATCAGGCGAGGCAGGACGGGAATGATCAGCCCGAAACCGACTACATCGAGAAATACGACGATCAGGGCGAAGACCGTTGCGTTTCGCCTTTTGCCGTCATCGATCCGGTTCGTGGAGGCCGTGCTCCCGTGCATATGACCCATGTTCCTTTTTCATGCGCGCCGCAGGAAGGCGCGCCGAAGGAGGCGTGCCGGACAGCCGCAAATTTTTGGGAAGACCCAATGGTTGCGCGACATAGCAGAGCGCAAATCCGCTTTCCATATCCGTGTTAGGGGGCTTCCTCCCGTCGTCGGGAGATATGTTGTGGTTGGGGGAAGGCCTGTTTCCCGGTGCGCGCGCGCCGCAGAAAGCGCGCTGAAAGTCGCCATTTTAGGGCTTGCTGGCGGATCAGGCGCGGTTTATGAGGCCCGTGTCCATTTGGGGAGTAGCCCACCGCTTCATCGCTATGAGGCAGGCGTTCGTGTCAACATGCTCGGTCGAGAGGCCGTGGCGCGGACGGAACGGTTTTCCGTTCAGGCGAGACCAACGGCATTGCGTTTCCACGTCGGGCCGGGCGGGGAAGCTATGCCTTTGGTTTGTGTTTGCCTGGCCCGGAGACCATTGTGGAAGCCTTACTGACATCGACAGCCGTGGTTGCATTGGCCGAAATCGGCGACAAGACGCAGTTGCTTGCGATCATTCTCGCCACCCGGTTCAAACGCCCCGTTCCGATCATTCTCGGCATATTCGCCGCCACTGTGGCCAATCATTTTCTTGCGGCGCTGGTCGGGGAGCAGGTCGCTTCCTTCCTCGATGGGCAATGGTTCCGCTATGTTATCGCCATTTCCTTCATCCTGATGGCGGCATGGACGCTCATCCCCGACAAGCTGGAGGAGGATGAGAAACCGAAGCCCGCGCGTTTCGGGGCTTTCGTCACGACGCTGATCGCTTTCTTCCTGGTCGAAATGGGGGACAAGACCCAGATTGCAACCGTTGCGCTGGGGGCGCGTTTTCAAAGCGTGCTGTGGGTGACGGCGGGTACGACGCTGGGCATGATGCTCGCCAATGTTCCGGCGGTATTCCTCGGTAATGAACTGATTAAGCGCGTGCCGCTCAATGTCGTGCGGCTGATCGCCGCGCTGTTGTTCCTGATTATCGGCCTCTGGTTGCTGATCCAGACTGCGGGCTGGTTCTGAGCTTTGCGGATCAGGGCGAGGCGACCGGGGTTCGACCGGTCGCCTCGTTGTGGAAAGTGGTTTTCGCCGGTGGGCGAATCTCTCGACGGACCGGGCAAGGGTTGAGGCGCCGCACTGCTCGGCAATGAGCACTCACCGGAGGATCATTGCGGCATTATCGCGGCATGGGACCAGTTGTCGGGATTTCCGCCTATGGTGTCGAACAGGTCCTTGTCGATCACGTCTCGACCGGGTTGTGAAAGGACCAGCGGGTTACGGGCGGTCCCCAGCCTCCAGCCTCTTCTCAATCCCGTCGATCACGGGCAGCAGGTCGGCTACGCTGTCGATCACATAATGGGCGCCTGCGTCGATCAGCTTCTGGCGCGCCGCTTCGCGCAGATCGCGACGCCGGTCTTCATCAAGGGCTTCCCAATCCTCAAGCGACAATCCGACTTCATTTCCGCTGATGGAAATGCCGACGGCCCACATGCCCGCCGCGCGCGCGGAACGCAGCCCGCTGGGGCTATCGTCCACCGCTACGCAGCCCCGGACATCGGGCGCGTGCAGGGCAAGGACATTGGCAAGCAGCATGTCGGGCCATGGGCGCCCATGCGTCACTTCGCTTACGGTCACACAGCAATCGGGCGTATAGCCCTGCACCTGTGCCAGCGGCGCGAGCTGGTTCATGATGCTGCGCGGATAGCCCGTGGTGCTGCCGATCGCGATGGCGCGATCGCGCAATGCCTTCACGATGTTCAGCGCGCCGGGAATGAGGGTGCTGTATCGCGCCGAATTGATCGCATCGATCCTCAGAAACGCTTCATAGATCCGGTCGATGTCGGTCGAAGTTGAGGCAAGGCCGCTATGGTCCTGCCAGCGTTGTTGGACCGCCGGTTGAGCGAGAATCTGCTCGATATGGTCGCGTTTCGCGGCGCCCATCGGCAGGCGGGCTTCAGCTTCGCTGATCTCCATGCCGAATTCCGCAAAGGCCTCACGGAAGGCGGCGACCGGAGCGATGCATCCGAAATCGAGGATGGTGCCGGCCCAATCGAAGATGACGGCGGAAACGGAGCCCGGGCAAGGGCGGGAGGCGGGACTGTTGCTTGGGTTTGACATGCGTGCCTGTGTTCTGATTTCTGGTGGTACAGAGGGGAGTGATAAGCCTTGACCCTAGGGCGGATCGACATTGCCCTCCGGTCGCCTTCGGCCCCAGCCCTGGCGGCCTGCAAATGGCGCTTTCGCGCGCTTCCGGTGCTCACCTACC
>SBGG01000019.1 GCA_006226685.1 Sphingomonadales bacterium | reverse complement strand
GAAAACCCGTCAGCGAACCTCCCGCCCTCATCCTGACCGCGCGCAGCGGCCTGGAAGACCGTATCAACGGTCTGGATGCGGGTGCCGACGATTATATGGTCAAACCTTTCGCCATAGATGAACTCGCTGCCCGGCTGCGCGCAATGCTGCGTCGTCCGGGCCCGCGCACGCAAACCGTGCTGCAAGTCGGCCCCTTGTCCTTCGACACCGCCTCGCGAGCAGCCTCCGTCAATGATCGCCCCCTCGATCTTGCCCGCCGCGAGGCCGATCTCCTTGAACTGCTGATGCGCAAGGCAGGGGAAGTCGTCCGGCGTCAGGGCATTGAAGATGCTCTCTACCGCTTTGACGAGGCGGTCACGCCCAACGCGGTCGAGGCGATCATATCCCGGCTCCGGCGCAAGCTGGACGAAGCCGGGGCGGGCGGATGCCTTCATACGGTGCGCGGGGTTGGCTATCTGCTGCGGGAACATGACGGGTGAAAAAACCGGTTTCGATTTCCGGCCGCCTGACCCGCAGCCTGACGGCCGTGGGCCTTCTCGGCGCGGCGTTGCTCCTCATTTTCATCGGCATCGAATATCGCATTTCCTTTCGCCACCTGTCCGACGCGGCCGCCTTTCACCGCGCGATGCATGAAATGGCGGAGCATGTGCTGCTGCCCATGATCGTTCTCATCATCCCGATGGCACTGGTCGGCCAATGGGCGATACGCCGGTCCGTCCGCCCGCTGATCGATGCTGCTCAGAAGATCGACAAGGCCAGCGGAGAGGCGCGCGGGGTCCGGATCGACACCTCCGATTTCCCGACCGAGACCTTGCCGTTCGCACATGCCGTCAACAACCTGCTCGATCGAGTGGACGGGGCCGCCGCGATGCATGAGGCCTTCGCCGCCGACATCGCCCATGAATTACGCACGCCGCTCACCCTGTTGTCGCTTCAGCTCGACCGGCTCGATCATCCCGAAGCCCCGGCCATGCGTTCCGATGTCGCGGCGATGCGGCGCCTGATCGACCAGTTGATGCTGCTCGCGCAGATCGATGCCGAACGCGCCGCCCATATGCCGCCCGCCACCATCGATCTGGTTGAGGCAGCCAGCGAAGTCATCGCGCAAATGGCGCCTGCCGCACTGGCCGACGGCAAATCGATAGAATTGCGGGGCGAAACCGCAGGAACCGTACCTGGCCGCAGGGAAGCCATCATGGCCGCGTTGCGCAATCTGGTCGAAAACGGCCTCAGGGTCACGCCCGAGGGTGGCACGGTAACGGTATTGGCCGACCGGCCCGGCCTGATCGCGGTGCGTGACGGCGGCCCCGGCCTCTCCGAGGAACGCCTCACCCTGCTGAGCAGACGATTGCGCCGGGCCGACCATGCCAGCACGGATGGCGCCGGACTCGGCCTCGCCATCGTCACCCGCATCATGATGGCGCATGGTGGCCGCCTGACCACCGCACCGGAGCAACGCGAGCTGCGGCTGGAATTTCCACACGAGTGAAAAGCTATCGGGTTCGCCTGTCAGGAAGCTGTCAGGCGAACCGGCTAATGCCAGCGTTCATGGATCGGACAAAATGGATTGCGGGCGCAACGGCCCTTGTCGCGGGAGCTGGTCTCCTCTGGTGGATGATGCCGCGCAACGAAAGCGCGCAGGATCAGGAAGCGGCGAAAAGCGCGCCGGCCAATCCCGGCTCCTCGACCGGTGCTATCGCTCTGACCGACGAGCAGATAAAGACCCTGTCGTTACGCTTCGCCAAGGCCGAAAATGCGACAATCATGCCGATCGCTACCGTTCCCGCAATGATCGCGCCGCCGCCCAACGCCCGTGTCGCGGTCGCGGCGCAGCTTCCCGGTATCGTCACCCGCATATTCGTGAACGACGGCGATCAGGTGAAGGCCGGCCAGCCGCTCGCCAGCGTCGCCAGCCGCGACATGGTCAGCCTCAATGCCGACCTTGCGCGCGCTCAGGCGCAGCTCGGTGTCGCCCGGGCACAGGCGCAGCGCACGCGCCAGCTCAGCAAGGAAGGCATTATCGCCGCCGCGCGCGCAGACGAAGCCAATGCGATGCTGCGTCAGGCCGAGGTCGATGTACGCGAGCAGGCCCGGCTGATCGGCATGGCCAATGGCTCTGGCGGCGGCATGGGCTATACGCTTTCCGCGCCGATCAGCGGCCGGATCAGCAGTATGACGATCGAGACCGGCAAGGCGCTCGATCAGGGCATGGCACCGTTCGTGATCGACGCGGCGAACCGCTATCAGGCGCGCGCGCAAATCCCCGAACGGCTGATCGCGCTCATCCGCCCCGGCATGAAAGTACGGGTCGAGCGGGATGAAGAAGGTCCGGCGACGGAAGGCACAGTCACCGCCGTGGGCAGCAGCATCGATCCGGCAACCCGTTCGGCGACGCTGACCGCCAGCCTTCCCGCAACCGGCGCGACAGTCGCCGGACGCGCGACCTCGCTCACGGTCATGGGACCTGCCCCCACGGGCGCTGTCAGCGTTCCTGCCGAGGCCGTGACCCGGCTTAACGGCGCGACGATCGTCTTCGTCAAAAGCGCGAAGGGCATAACGCCCCGGGAGGTCCGCATCGCGGAAGGCGGTGGCAGCAATGCCGTGCTGCTTTCCGGAGTGAAGGCGGGTGAACAGGTCGTGATATCCTCCATAAGCGAGCTCAAGGCGCTCGCTGGCGCGGAATAACCCCCGACATGCTGCGTTCTCTTGTCGCTTATGCGTTGTCCTGGCGTATGCTCGTTCTGGCACTGGCTCTCGTCATTGCCGGTCTCGGCAGCTGGGCCTTTCTGAAACTGCCGGTCGATGCCTATCCCGACATCGCTCCCACTCAGGTAAAGATCATCCTGAAGGCTCCGGGCATGACGCCCGAAGAGGTCGAAACGCGCGTCATCACGCCGATCGAGATGGAAATGCTCGGCATTCCTGACCAGTCGATCCTGCGCGCGACCGCCAAATATGCGATTGCCGACATCACGATCGATTTCAAGGACGGCACCGATATCTATTGGGCGCGGCAGCAGGTTGCGGAGCGACTCGCCGGCGCGATGGGCAGCCTCCCGGCCTCCGTCAACGGCGGACTGGCGCCGATTTCGACGCCTTTGTCGGAACTTTTCATGTTCACCATCGAAGGGCCGCTCAGCCTCGATGAAAAGCGCAGCCTGCTCGACTGGACCATCCGCCCTGCGCTGCGCACCGTAGCGGGCGTCGCCGATGTCAACGCGCTGGGCGGCCATGCCCGTGCGTTCGAGGTGCGGCCCGATCCGGTCGCCCTTGCCGCCGCCGGGCTCAGCACCGCCGATCTGCGCAATGCGATCGAAAGCGGCAACCGCAATGACGGTGCCGGTCGTCTGACCGAAGGCGAAGGTGCGCTGATCGTGCGCGCGGTCGGCGCCATCAACTCGGTCGCCGATCTGGAGGCGCTCGTCATCCGCAGCGACAACGGCAAGGTGGTTCGCCTGGGCGATGTCGCCTCGGTCGGCATCGGCAGCCTCACCCGCTATGGCGCGGTCAGCCGGGACGGCAAGGGCGAAGCGGTCGAAGGGCTGGTCATCGCACTGCGCGGCGCCGATGCGCGCATGGTCGTTTCGGGGGTGAAGGAACGCCTCGCCACGCTTGAGAAGACGCTTCCCGCCGGAACCAGCATCCATGTCTTCTATGACCGGTCGGATCTCATCACCCGCGCGGTCGGCACCGTCGAAAAGGCGCTGATGGAAGCGACCATATTGGTCATCGTGCTGCTTATCCTGTTCCTTGGCGACTGGCGGGCGGCGGCGATCGTTGCACTGACCCTGCCGATGGCGGCGCTCATCACCTTCCTGATGATGCAGGCTTTCGGCCTCACGGCCAATCTGATGAGTCTGGGCGGCCTTGCCATCGCCATCGGTATGCTGGTTGATGGCGCGGTCGTCGTGGTCGAAAATATCGTCGAACGGCTCAACCAGGTGAAGGAAGGCGACAGCCACCCCCGGCTCAACCATATCTTCCGCGCGACATCAGACGTGATCGTGCCGGTTTCGGCGGGCATCCTCATCATCGCGCTCGTCTTCCTTCCCCTGCTCTCGTTACAGGGGCTCGAGGGCAAGTTGTTCGCGCCGGTCGCCCTCACCATCGTGTTCGCGCTCATCGGTTCGCTTATCCTTGCGCTGACGCTGGTGCCGGTATTGTCCTCGCTCGGCCTCAAAACCGGCAATCATGGCGAACCATGGATCATGCGCATGATGGCGCCGCGATACCATGCGCTGCTCTCGGCCGCGTTCGAGCATAAGCGGATCGTCTATGGCGTGGCCGTGGCCGGGCTGGGCATTGCCGTGCTCGCTTATGGCGCGGTCGGGAAAACCTTCATGCCGTCGATGGACGAAGGCACGGTGGTGATGCAGCTCACCAAGGAACCGAGCATTGGTCTCGACCATTCGATCAAGGGCGACATGGCCGCCCAGCGCACCTTGATGGCGCAGGTGCCGGAAGTGACCGGCGTCATCTCCCGCGTCGGCCGGGATGAAATCGGCCTCGACCCGATGGGCCTCAACGAAACGGACAGCTTCGTCACGCTGAAACCGCATAAGGAATGGCGCGGCACGAAGGAAGATCTGGTCGAGAGCATGCGCGAGGCGATGAAACATCTGCCCGGCATCGAACCGAGCTTCACCCAGCCCATCGAAATGCGCGTTTCCGAAATGCTGACCGGCGCGCGCGGCGATCTGGCGGTCAAGATTTTCGGCCCCGATCTCGGCACCCTGTCGGATCTTGCCGGCCGCGTTCAGACCGTGCTGTCGGGCATCAACGGGTCGGCAGAGGTCATGACGGTCGCCAATGACCGGGTCGACTATCTCCAGATCGATATCGATCGCCTGTCGGCCGGACGCGCCGGCATGCCCGTGGACATGATACAGGATGCGTTGCGTGCCCAGCTTGAAGGTATGGATGCCGGGATTGTCGCCGAAGGGCAACGGCGCACGCCGATCCTCATCAAGGGCGACGAAAGCCTCCGGGCGGACCCGGCCCGCTTCTCCGACATGATGCTGCATACGCCCACCGGCATGCTCGCGCGGGTTAGCGACCTCGCGACGGTCCGCCGGATCGACGGACCGGTGAAGCTGGATCATGAAAATGGCGCGCGCTATGCGCTGGTACAGGCCTTTGTTTCCGGGCGCGACCTTGTCGGCTATGTCGATGAAGCAAAGGCGGCCGTCGCCGCGCAAATTCCCCTACCGCAAGGATATAGCATCGTGTGGGGCGGCCAGTTCGAAAATCAGCAGCGTGCCTCGGCCCGACTGATGATGGTGATCCCGGCGGCATTGCTGCTGATCTTTCTGGTGCTGCTCGCCACCTTGCGGTCGCTGCGTGCCTCGGCGCTCATTCTCATTAACATTCCGTTCGCGATGGTCGGCGGCGTGGTCAGCCTGTGGGCATCGGGCGAATATCTGTCCGTTCCCGCATCGGTCGGCTTTATCGCGTTGCTCGGCATAGCAGTGTTGAACGGCCTCGTCCTCATCGCCTATTTCCGGCAATTGCGGGCGGAGGGCCACAGCATGGCGGAAACCGTCCGTATCGGCGCCGAACGCCGCCTGCGTCCGGTGATGATGACCGCCTGCATCACCGCCTTCGGCCTTGTACCGCTCCTATTCGCGACCGGCCCGGGTTCAGAGATCCAGCGTCCTCTGGCCATTGTGGTGATCGGCGGGCTCATCACTTCGACCCTGTTGACGCTGATATTGCTGCCGATCCTGTTCGAACGGTTCGGCGAAGGCGCGGAGGAGCGCGACGATGGCTGATGCCCGGCTTACTTTTTATTGCACCGCCGCAGATGTGGATTTGATCGCAGAAGCGTTGAGAGAAATAACCTCCCGGCCCGTTCATGTCTGGTCGGAACAGGTGTTCGGCCTCGATTTCAGCGATGCCAGCGCTCAGGAAAGCGTCACTGGTCAACTCGATCGGCGCGCAATCGAACTGGCCGTCACCCGATCGACCGCTCAGACGCTGATCGACCGGGTCGCCGCCCTTCCCCGCAAAGCTCCGGTGCGTTGGCACCTCACCCCGATCGAGGCGGAAGGACGCCTTTCATGACACGGCTTTCCTCTTCTTTTTCTCTGTCTGCCCTGGCTCTGGCGCTGGCATTTGCGGGCCACGCCCCATTGTTCGCGCAGGCAAACCACCCGGATCTGCCGCCTGCTGAAACGGTCGAAGCCGCACTCGACAGTCACCCCTCGGTCGAAGCCGCCGCCGCCCGCCTCGACGCCGCGCGAGCACAGGCAGGGATGCTGACGAAGGGGCCGCACGAGATCACCGTTACCGGCAGCTATGTTCGGCGCGATGTCGACACCGAACGCGTTTATAATGAATATGATACGGTCATCAGCCGCGCCTTTCGTCTTCCCGGCAAGGCATCGCTGGACCGGCAGGCCGGTATATTGGGGGTCGATGCAGCCCGTAACCGGATGGAGGATGTCCGCCACCAGACGTCGCTCATTCTTGCCACCCTGTGGTATGACTGGCTGACGGCCGGCGAAACGGCCCGCAACGACGCAAGGACCGTTGCCAATCTGGAACGCGCCTTTACCGCAGTGAAACGGCGGGTTTCACTGCGCGATGCCGCGCCGCTCGACGAGGATCAGGCGGCTTCCGCACTGGCTCTGGCACGCGGACAATGGGCGGATTCGACCGCGCGGGAGGCCGAGGCACGGGCCTTGCTGACCGCCAACTTCCCAGACATCCCGCTGGCCGACGAGTCCCCGACCCTCAGCGAACCGCAAGTGCCGGCGCAGGGCATCGAGGCGCTCGGCGAACTGGTGATCACGCGCAGCCACGAAATCGGCGCGGCGCAGGCTGATGCGGACAAGCAGTCCGTCGTCGCACGACGGGTGAAAGCCGACCGGATCGCCGACCCCTCCTTCGGCGTACATTTGTTCAGCGAACGCAGCGGCATGGAAAAAGGCGCAGGACTGGTCGCCACCATTCCGATCGGCGGCGGCTACCGCGCCAAGGCCGCGGATGAAGCGGTGGCCATGGCATCCTCCGCACGGCTGGAACTGGCAACGGTGCGCCGTTCCGTGGAGGCCATGGCACGCGCGGACATGTCTAATGCCCATAGCCGATTCACCGCATGGCAACATCTGCGCGATGCGGCAAACCGTGCGCGGACCGTCGCCGAGCGGACGGCCAAGGGGCACGAACTGGGCGCGATCGACCTCTCCGACCTGCTCTATGCCGAACGGCAGGCCAATGATGCCCGTCGGACCGAAATCGCGGCTCGCTCCGAGGCGCTGCGGGCGATCCTGAAGCTTCTGATCGATTCCCACACAATCTGGGCACCGGGTCATGACGAAGATTAGGGTCCGATCGACAATTGCCCTTCAATCGCCTGCCGCCCCAGCCCTGACGGTCTGAAAACGGCATTTTGCATGTTTCCGGCACCCGCCCACCTTAGGGCGGATCGACATTCAGAAGATGACGAGCCGAAAATGGTGATTTTGCGTGATCCGGAGCGGAGCGTACTCAAGGAACGTGAGCACCGGAAGCGCGCGAAAGCGCCATTTGCAGGCCGTCAGGGCTGGGGCCGAAGGCGACCGGAGGGCAATGTCGATCCGCCCTAGCACTACTTTGGCAGAAGAGTGGAATGCGGTGTTGATAGCGCCATTCCGCAATTCGGACAGTGGCGCGACGGCGGGCGTAACAGGCGATCAAGGATGGCCTGACGGACAGCGGGGAGACTCGGCTGAGGTGGCGGACCGGAGAGTCTTTTTTTCCGCCCCGCCTGAGCGAGCCTTCGTGTTTGGAGAAAGGCATAGGCGATCATTGTCATGAGCGCATGACGGTGCAGCCCGGTCCACGAGCGACCTTCGAAATGGTCGAGACCGAGTTCCTCCTTAAGTTGCTGATGCGCCTGTTCGCAGGTTCAACGCGCCTTGATGGCACCGGCGACGTCCTTGACCGGCGTGTCAGCGGGAAGGTTTGAGAGATAGTATTTCCGCTCGCCACTGGAGCGATGCTCGCCCACCAGCCAGGCCTCTTCACCCGGCATATGCTGTGCGCCTGCGGCACCGATCCGCTGTGGTGGGCCATCGGCGATCCGCACGCGCATGACCGCGAAGCGGGCTGCCAAGCGCCCCTTTGTTCCTTGACGCCAACTGACCTGCCGC